>NZ_JAKJSL010000026.1:0-129510 GCF_050336815.1 Photobacterium nomapromontoriensis | reverse complement strand
GCTATAAATAGCGGCTCAATGAAATACTGTATATTCATTACCGAAGTAATGAATGAATTGACTGTGCCGAATCTTACGATTCGATTTGGTCACTCAGTTTCATTGATAATTCTTTTGTTGACTATCATTTCACGAGTGCCCACACAGATTGCATGGTCAAATTGTTAAAGAACAATACTGACTTACGCCACCGGCTAGCGCCGCTGTCCGTATCAGTGAGGTCGCATTATAGAGATATTGATCACATTGGCAATAGTGAAAATGCTTTTTTTTCAAAAAAGATCGCCATCCGTTCAAAACACAACCACTCAGTTAAAAATACGCCCAATCAACGCCTATTGCAGGATTATTCCTTACCTGAGTGAGGGCTAAATCCGATGCAGTAACGACTATATCGTAGTGAAAGATTATGACTATAGAAAAGTAAGCCTCGATGCTTATCTCGGCTTATGGCTTATATAGAGGAGAAATAAATTGAAGAGTACAAGTTCAGAAAACGTTTTGTCAGACAACGACCTTTGTACTGTGCCGTAATCGTATTTCTGCATCAAAACAACGTTCAATTTCAGCACTACGATGCTGAATTTGATCAATCAATAGTTCAACCGCAGTACGGGCCATATCGCTAATCGGGAAATGAACCGCTGTCACCGCTGGGTACAAATTTGCACATAGGTCAATACTATCAAAGCTCACAACTGATAACTGTTCAGGAACAGCAATATGATACTCATTATAAAATTGCACGGCTCCCATCGTCATTTCCTCACTACATGAAAATAAAGCCGTCATATCTGGACGAGACTGATACAAGTGTTTAGCCGCAGAATAACCACTCTTTCGACCATAATCCCCTTCAATCGTAAGCGCGGGATCTAAGACCAATCCAGCTTCCTGCAATGCATCAATATACCCCTGATAACGCAGCGTGCTGCTAGTTCGATTATATGCTCCCTTAATGCACCCTATCTTCGTGTGCCCGAGCGCTAGCAAATGATTGACTGCTATTTTTCCAGCCAGCTGATGGTCAAAAGTAATACAGCGAGCTTCTAGTCCCTCAACAACGCGATCAAGGATTACAAACGGTGTCGGCTCAGTGGCAAGTGATCTTAATTCGTCATCACTTATATGGCGACTATTCAATACATAGCCCTCACAACGTAGATCTCGAAAACGTCGAATTGCCTCGCGTTCCCCTTCTACGCAGTGGTGCCCCTGAGCCGTGATCAAAAATTTATCATGCAAATCAAGCTCAGACTGAACCTTGTCCATCATTTCACCGAAAAAACCACCGGTATAATATGTCACAAGTAATCCTGTCATATTGGTTGATGCTGTCGCTAAAGATCGGGCTATGGCACTAGGTCGGTAATTAAGATCCGCCATAGCTTGCTCAACCTTACGCCGAGTGTCTGAACGGAAAACGCCTTCACCATTAATAATTCGTGAAACTGTTGAGCGATGAACGCCCGCTAAGGCTGCAACATCCTTAATACTAGCCATACATATTCCTTAAGACCTAATACCTAGAAAATGAAAACCACCATAAGCTAGCCTCCATCAAAAAATAACATAAGCCATTGATACAAAAAAATAGCAACTGCCAAATATAGGGGGAAGTTATATAACTAACAGCCGCTATTGAAGTTTCTCATTCAATCAAGCGGAACTAGAGAGCACGGAATAATCCCCGATAACCACACCCAATTGATCAAGCTGCTCTTGCAAATAAGGATCAGTTAAAATAGCCAACTCTTTAGCTCGCTCACGGCTATAACCACTCATCGCAATAAGCGAAGTATCCACATTGGCGGGATGGCACATCACTTCTAGCACATCCACGTCACCATGATGCTGACTAATCAGAGCTAGTAGGCCATCAACACTTAATTCGCTACCATAAAAACGGTCAGTAAAATGATAACGGCAATGAGTGGCTCTAATGTCACTGTATCCCGTGCCTCGTAACGGCACTTGATAATCACGAGCAATATCCTGTATTACCGGTAAAATTTTGGGGTGAGTATGAGCATGATGATGGCTATCAATATGGCTCAAATGTATCCCATGTGAACGAAAAGCCTCTATTTGCGCAACGGCTTCATTGGCTATCTGTTGCTGACAAAATGTCTTTTTCTGTGCAAGCACACTTTTATCTAAAAAGCGTCCATTCTCATCAACTAAACTCTTTGCTCCCTGAGTTAATGGTGTCCCTGCCGTAAAGCGTAAATGTAAGCCCACTTTCAGCTGCGGTGTTGTTGAAGCTAGCGCGATTGCATGTTGTTCCGCTTTCATACCAACCATCAAGGTGGTTGAGCGAACAACACCAGATTGACAGGCCTCAACAATACCAAGGTTAACTCCCGAGGTAAGCCCGAAATCATCGGCATTAAAAATTATATGCATGACATCACCTTATAATAAGAGCAGTAATCAGTCATATATCTGACTACAACCCCTATTTTTAGACTCTACTGGCGAAACTGAGGCAAGTAGTCGTAGTTGGTTTTGATGATATCATCCAAGATTAACTTTGCTCTGGTAATATCAGGTACCAACGGGTTATTTGCCAATGCCATCAAGCCTTTATCATAACCACCATGAACAGCCGCCTCAACGGTAAGCTGCTCATAAGCCTTAACTTGACTGATCAATCCCGTCACTGCGGGGCTTAACTTACCAACCTGCAAAGGCCGAGCTCCCCAACTTCCAATCACGGAGCTGCATTCAATAACGGCATCATCAGGAAGGCTCGCTAGCGTGCCATTATTACGGACATTAACAACGTGAATTGTTTTCAAATCGTTATAAATAGCATCCACTAAATTAAGAGATGCATCTGAATAATAGGCACCGCCCCTTTTCTCCAGCTGTTCCGGTTTCTCTGCAAGCTCTTCATTCTGATAGAGTTCAAAAAGCTCTCGCTCAGTAATCATTACTTGCTCGGCTCGCGTACCTTCATTTAAAGAAGACGCCTTCTCATCTGCCAACATAGCGTCTGGCTGATAGAAATATCGATGATAAGGGCAAGGGATGGCACCCAGAGCCTGCAAAAAGTCAGGGTCCCATGGCTCTTCGCTAATATTTTTCATGGTATAACTAGCACCATCACCCACTTTTTTCAGCACTTCAGCCGTGATGTCTTTTCCATTCAACCAGGCTCTATGAGCCCAAACCAAATGATTTAACCCTGCACACTCAAGCGAAAGTTCGTCAGGTAAGCAATCCATCATCTCGGCAATCATCATTTTCATCGAGACAGGAACATTACATAAACCAATGGTATTAACCTGCGTATATTTCTGCACGGCTTCAGTTACCAACCCCGCTGGATTCGTAAAGTTCAGCATCCAGGCTTTAGGCGCTAGATCTTCAATGTCTTTACAAATATCGAGGATCTCGGGGATGGTACGCAATGCTTTTGCAAACCCGCCAGGCCCGGTGGTTTCTTGACCGATCACATCATATTTCAGAGGGATCCGCTCATCATTGGCACGAGCTTGTAAGCCCCCAACACGAAACTGGGTCATAACGAAATCAGCATTTTCAATTGCCGCTCGGCGATCCATGGATGCCCGGATGACAATATCAGCACCGGCTTTTTCAACCATTCTCCGCGTTAGCGCTTCGATGATAGCAAGCTTTTCCTGACCCGCGTCAATATCCACAAAGTGCATTTCTTTCACAGGAATACGATCGAGTCTTTTTAGTACACCTTCGACCAATTCGGGAGTGTAACTACTCCCACCTCCGATAATGGCTAATTTAAGAGGTGATTTACTCATAATCTTATCCTCTATTTCGCCGTATTGTCGTACACGGTGATCATTTCACTCACCAACTCAAAGGCAAGTATGGTGGTCATAAGATGATCTTGTGCATGCACCATGACCAGTGTCATTTTGATCTTACCTTCACCCTGATCTTCTTCGATCAATTGGGTTTGAGTCAGGTGAGCACGGTTCAAACACTCCTTCGCTTGTTTGAGCAAAGCTTGTGCTTGGGCTTGTTCCTGTTTTTTTACGAGCGATAGCGCTTCATAACACAAGCTACGCGCTTCACCTGCATTTACGATAATTTCCATTACAACTGCTTCTTGATCCATCACTTAACTCCTTAAATGCAAAACAGGGCGGCGGCCTCATCCCCCCCTGAATAAATTTTTATGCTGTCACGCCTGTATCTTGAGGAACGTCTGCCTTTTCTTCAGCTGCTGCAGTACTGGCTTCTTGATCAAGTAGCTGCTTCTCAAACATCTTGAAGAATGGGAGATAAATAAGCAGATCAAGAATAAGCAAGCCTACAACTAAAATCACAGGAGTCAGTGTCCAGCCAGCTCCCCACGATGCCCCAATAAGTGCAGGCGTTGTCCAAGGTGTCGTTGCCACGCCCATTCCAACAAAACCCAAATGAACAGCAATGTACGCAATAATTGCATTGATCACAGGAGCAAAGACGAATGGAACAAATAGCATTGGATTCAATACGATAGGTGTACCAAAAATGATCGGTTCATTTATTTGGAAGAAACCCGGAACCGCACTCATTCGACCCAAACTACGCAAGTGTGCAGAACGGCTGAATGCCATCAGAATAGATAACGCAAGCGTTGCACCTGAGCCACCGATGAAGATATAAAAATCCCAGAACGGCTGAGTGAAAATATTCGGGATTGGCTCACCTGCAACAAACGCATCAATATTGGCACCGATATTCGTCAGGAATATCGGTGACAATAAACCGACAACAATTGCGGCACCATGAATACCAGCAAACCACAAAAGCTGTGATACGATCAGCGCGCCAATGATGGCCGGTAATGAATTGGATGCGCTGATCAGAGGCTTAAACATCTGCATGACTGCGTCAGGGATTAACATGTCATACTGTCCCTGCACAAACAGACTCAACGGATACAGAGTAACGAAGACCACAAGCACAGGAATTAACATTTCAAATGAGCGAGCGATTGCTGGTGGAACCTGCTCAGGCATCCTGATTGTAATATTGTGCTTTTTCAAAAAACGGTATAATTCAACCGCAAAGAACGCACATAAAACAGCAGTAAATATCCCGGTACCGCCCATATGACCGGTTGGTAGCCCACTTTCTCCGGCAGGTGCTGCAACTAACAAGAAACACATTAGAGACAAGCTTGCGCTGGTTATCCCATCCATTTTATATGCTCGAGCCAAACTATATGCTATCCCTAGCGAGACAAATATAGTCATTATTCCCATCGACATATTAAATGGCATCATGATGGTATCAAAATGTTCTTTAGATAAATCAAGCCATGCACGTGCAAATCCATTTTGGGTATCTTCAGCAAATGGAGGGAAAGCAAATATCAGAATAAAACTACCGACAATAATAAATGGCATCGATATAATAAAACCATCACGCATTGCTCTAACATGTTTCTGAGAACCTATTTTTGCAGCTACGGGGGCAATATGTCTTTCGACAATACCCATAACTTTTTCGTAAAAACTCATATGTAAAATCCTTATTTAAATATAAATTTAAATGAATAGATAATGAATGATATTATTTCAAATTTTTACAATAGCCAGATCATATAAATCCAGCTACTCATTATATTATTTCGCCATTAATGAAATAGCCTGATCAAGGACTTCATCACCTTTCATCATGCCATATGCCATAGGAGAGATCGCATCAATCGGCTTTCCATATTGTCTCGCGGTTTTTTTCAATGATTCCAATTGAAATCTAACCTGCGGCCCCAGCAAGCAGACATCAAAATCCTGAATAACATCTTCAAATGTACTAACTGGCAACGCTTCAATTTTGCACTCCATGCCGCGAGCCTCGGCTGCTTTTAGCATTTTCTGAACCAACATACTGGTTGACATGCCTGCGCTACAGCATAATAAAATCTTTTTCATTCCATTCTCCAGTTTTATTTTCACGTTATTTAATCCACATCAAAAGTGTATATAAATATTATAAAAGTAAAAAGCGCAACCGGTTGCATTATCGTGAAGCACTTCTCAGTTTATAAAGTAACATGCGATTTACATATTACAGTAATCGCATTAAAAATATAAGCAAATTATCAATAACCATTAATCAAAATAATTATTCAAAATAAATCACGTGATGTGCGGTATATTTAACCATTAAAAAGGAAATTGTAACTTACAGGCTTTTGGTATATTGATCACAAATATAAAAACACGACTTGCATTTTAAACCGGATTATTTAATCACTAAATAAAGAGAAAATTAATTATCTGCAAAAAACATATCACTACTAATATATCAATCAATTTAACTTTATTTAGAGGAATACCATGAAGAAAAAAACATTGTCAATACTATGTACAAGCGCTCTTCTTGCGACATCAATGAGTATTCAAGCCGCTCCAAAAGGTACAATTTATCTGACATTCGATGATGGTGTAATTAATGCTACCTCACCTGTCATAGATATTCTTAATGATGCAGGAATCAAAGCAACATTCTACATCAATGCTTGGCACCTTGATGGCATTGGTGATGAAAACGAGGATAAAGCCTTAGATTCGTTAAAGTTCTTACTTGATTCTGGCCACATTGTGGGCAATCACAGCTATGATCATATGGTTCACAACTGTGTTGAAACCTTTGGGCCCAATAGTGCAGCAGAATGTAATGCCACTGGTGATCACCAGATAAACTCTTATCAAGATCCTGTCATTGATGCGGCAATGTTCACTAAAAACCTCACCGTACTTCAGCAGCATATTCCTGATATCCAAAGTTACCCTAACTACCAAGCAGAAAGCCTTGCGAGACTGCCATATACCAACGGTTGGCGTGTCGCCAAAGAGTATAAAGGAGACGGCCTGTGCGCAACATCAGACGATTTAAAGCCTTGGGAGCCAGGTTATGTTTGTAACACGGAGAATCCATCAAACAGCGTTAAATCCAGCATCGCTGTACAAGACATTCTTGCCAACAATGGTTACCAAACCCATGGTTGGGATCTCGATTGGGCACCGGAAAATTGGGGGATTGCAATGCCGGCCAACAGCTTGACAGAAGCCGATGCCTTCCTCAGTTATGTCGATGCCGCATTGAATGCTTGTGCTCCCACTACCATTAATCCAATCAACTCAAAAACACAAAACTTCCCTTGTGGCACCCCTCTCCATGCCGATAAGGTCATTATCTTGACCCACGACTTCCTATTTGAAGACGGAAAGCGAGGAATGGGAGCAACAAAAAACCTACCTAAACTTAAAAAGTTCATCAGAATTGCAAAAGAAGCAGGTTATGTCTTTGATACCATGGATAACTATACCCCTGCATGGACAGAAGGTAATAGTTACGCAGCTGGCGATTATGTAAAACATCAGGGGACGATTTACCAAGCAACATCCAGCCATATCGCGCTTGATAACTGGGCTCCATCGGCAACGACCAGCTTATGGACTAACGCTAACCCGATGACTATCTGGGCAACCAATGTAAGCTATGGTGTTGGCGATGTAGTGAACTATATGGGTGATCATTATGAAGTTACAACAGCGCATATATCACAAGCTGACTGGACACCTAATTCAGCACCGACACTTTTTACTGAGTTATAAATATTGGCTAACGAACCAATAAGCGATCATAGACAACAACACCTCAACATCTATCGAGGTGTTATTGTCTGGAAAAACAAAAAAGCCCCGACTTTCGTCGAGGCTTTTTTGTTTAATTTGGTGCCCGGGGTCGGACTTGAACCGACACAGTGTTTCCACCGGCGGATTTTGAATCCGCTGCGTCTACCGATTTCGCCACCCGGGCTGATGCGGCTTATTATACGTATACAAACTTGATACGCAATCACTTTTACTATTGAGCTAACGGCTTGATGATAAAACTCGAATTATCGCCAAACATATACAACAAAGCCTCGACATTCGTCGAGGCTTTGTTGTTTAAATATGGTGCCCGGGGTCGGACTTGAACCGACACGGTTATTCACCGGCGGATTTTGAATCCGCTGCGTCTACCGATTTCGCCACCCGGGCTGATGTGGCTCATTATACGTATCCAAAGGTCATACGCAAGCACTTATCATCAGGATTTTTCGATATTTTTACCAATCGAACCAAAAGTAATCGATAGTAAAAAATGCGCACAACAAACAACCACATCATCACTCGTTACTTGCTATCCATACTCAATAAAACCTCTTATTTCTACGATCTCCCCCCATTCACCCAACTCGCGTAACTTGCTAAACTGCGGGCAGATGCAGATGCCTAACAATTTGGATGAAAAAATGAAAAAAAAGAAACAGCAGGATGTTCATTCCGATAAACAATACCCGAGTCTTTTTCGTCGCCTTGCTGCTTGGTTTTATGATTCGCTAATTATTGCCGCGGTACTGATGCTAGCCGGTGGAGTAGCCATGGGTATCATGGCTGTATTTCTTTCTTTAGGCGTGGTTGATACCACAGGCTATGAAGATGTCAGTGCCTATATGACCCTACACCCAGTTGTCAGTCTTATATATACCGCTTATTTAGCCTTTATCATTATGGGCTTTTATACTTATTTCTGGTGTAAAGGCGGACAAACGTTAGGCATGCGAGCATGGAAACTTCGCCTGCAAAACAAGGACGGCAGTAATATTCGTATCACTCAAGCACTGATCCGGATGGCAACCTCTGCATTTGGACTGGGAAACTTGCTGGCACCGTTTAGTCAGGAGAAAAAAGCCTTCCAAGACATCATGGCGGAATGCGAGATGATTGTCCTGCCCAAAGCCAACTAATCAGATAAAAGTTATCGCGCCATCAGGTATCATGCGAAACTGACGGCCAGGTACTGTTTTCCGATATAAAAAAAGGAGCCACAGGCTCCTTTTTAAATGCTTATAACTTACGCCGCAGCAGATAAATGGTGATAACCAAGAACACCAAACTGGGCCCCAATGCACCAATAACAGGGTGTAATCGATATACGATGCTCATCGGCCCAAACACCTCATTGGAGATATAGAATGCGAAACCAAAGATGACCCCGGAGAGTACCCGTGCACCCATGGTCACAGAACGCAAAGGACCAAAGACAAACGACAGTGCCAGCAACATCATAACGGCAATAGATACCGGCTGTAGCGCTTTACGCCAAAAAGCCAGCTCATAGCGCGCGGCATCCTGCTTTGACTCCTTGAGATAACTCACGTACTCATACACTCCGGACAACGACAATTCTTCAGGCTTCAATGTCACCACCGCCAACTTATCCGGTGTCAAAGCCGTCTCCCAAGGCTCACTCGCTACCTTTTCATTGGTCAGCTGAGTCTCTCCCATATGAGTGATCGTGACATCACTCAGCGTCCAGCCCTGCTGTTCATTATAATTCGCAGATTCTGCAAACGTCGTCTGGGTCAGCTTGTTGTTATCATCAAATTTCCAAATATTGATCGCGTGGAGTTCTTTCTGCTCATGGACCCGCCCGATGTAAATGAAATCATTGTTGTCCTTCGCCCACACGCCCCGTTGCACCGACAACATATTACCGCCGGAAATCCACAATGCCCGCAATTCACGAGCCGCTTTCTGCGCCTCCGGTGCCCCCCACTGCCCCAGCAAGGTAACAAGTAGCATCAAGGGCACAGCGGTTTTCAACACTGACAGGCCAATATCTAATTTCGAGAACCCTGCCGCTTGCATCACCACCAACTCAGAGCTCGATGCCAACATGCCCAGACCAATCAAGGCCCCGAGCAACACCGCCATAGGAAAGAACATCTCTATATCACGCGGAACACTCAGTAATACATAGATCAATGCCTTCCACAGATCATAAGTGCCATCACCCACCTTACGTAGCTGCTCGACGTATTTTATGATCGCCGACAGCCCGACTAAGGTGGACAGTGTCAGCGCCGATGTCGAGATGATCGTCCGGCCAATGTATAAATCCAAAATCTTAAACATTAGCCGCGTCTCCGGTATTTTTCTCTCAGTTTACGAATGGGTAAGGTATCCCAACTGTTTAGCCCAATAGCAACTAACAAGATCACTAGATTAATCGACCAGAGACCAATATAAGAGGGTAATGCGCCATCCTCAACCGCCGATTTACCCGCACTAATAGCCAAGAAGTAAGCCAAGTAAATTAATACCGCAGGTACCAGTTTGGCAAAGCGTCCCTGACGAGGGTTTACCGCCGACAGCGGCACCACCACCATGGTCAGTAACGGGATACAGAGCACCAGAGACATCCGCCACTGAAACTCGGCTTTGGCCGCTAATTCAGGACGCTGCATCAATGGCAAGGTGGGCATCGCATCCCAGTCTCGACTTTTTTCCCGTATAGCACGCTGGCCAATTAAGGCTTGATAGTCATCAAATGTCGTGATGGAGTAATCTAGTTGCGTTGGGATCCCCTCATAGCGAGTGCCTTGTTTCAAATCCAAGATTTGGCGGCCATCTGGCAGCTCACTCACGAATCCTTTATCTGCCACCATCACACTTGGGCGCAAGGTGTCCTGCGCAACAAGTTGAGCGACAAAGACCTTATCTAAACGGCTTCCGCTCTTGGTTATGTCATTGACAAACACAACCCCTTTACCATCAGGTGCGGCCTGAAACTGGCCTTTCACCAGCAGCTCTAACCCAGAATCCGCCTCAACCTGCTCCATCACCTGCTCTGTTTTTTCGACAGACCACGGAGCGAGCCATAAGGCATTGAATGCGGCAAACGTACCCGTAATAATGGCCAGCCACAACGCCGCTTGGATCAGGAATTTATTCCCTATCCCCGTCGCGTTCATGACAGTAATTTCACTCTCCGCATACAAGCGGCCAAAAGTGAGCAAAATCCCGATATAAAGGCTCAATGGCAACATCAGCAACGCCATTGATGGCATATATAGCCCCAATAAGGTCACGATGAGATCACTCGGGATGGAGCCATCAGTTGCATCTGCTAGAATGCGAATAAATTTTTGACTGATAAACACAAGAAATAGCACAAAAAGCACTGCAAATTGGCTCTTTAATGTCTCACGCGTCAAATACCGAACAATAATCACGCTTTATTTACCCATAGAAAACTTGTTTTTTTACTGGAATCACTATAATTTTTCGGTTAATCAGTTATTTTTTAATCTTTCGGTTAATTGTTAACCTGCACTTTAATCCTATACCGAATCTGCGGTCCAGCAAGTAAGTGCGGCATTATCTAACATTTAGCTTTAATTGTCTTTATTAGGATGTAGGAGTACGCATGGAGTTCAGTGTAAAAAGTGGTAGCCCCGAAAAACAGCGAAGTGCCTGTATTGTAGTCGGTGTTTTTGAACCACGTCGCCTTTCTCCAATTGCCGAACAGCTCGACAAGATCAGCGACGGCTACATCAGCTCGTTGCTTCGTCGCGGTGATTTAGAAGGTAAGCCTGGCCAAATGCTGCTACTTCACCATGTACCAAACGTATTATCAGAGCGTGTATTACTGGTTGGTTGTGGTAAAGAGCGCGAACTTGATGAACGCCAATACAAGCAAATCATCAAAAAAACCATCAGCACCCTGAATGAAACGGGTTCAATGGAAGCGGTCTGCTTCCTGACTGAGCTGCACGTTAAAGGGCGCGATACCTATTGGAAGGTCCGTCAGGCGGTTGAAACGACCAAAGATAGCCTGTACACCTTCAATCAGTTCAAGAGCAATAAGCCTGAAACTCGCCGCCCACTGCGTAAACTGGTATTCAATGTACCCACTCGCCGTGAGCTCTCATTGGGTGAACGCGCAATTGCCCATGGTCTAGCGATTGCCTCTGGCGTCAAAGCCGGTAAAGATCTTGGCAACATGCCACCTAACGTGGCCAACCCAGCTTACCTCGCCTCTCAGGCTCGCCGTCTGGCTGACGATTTTGACACCGTCAGCACCAAGATCATTGGTGAGCAGGAAATGAAAGAACTGGGAATGACTTCGTATCTTGCTGTCGGTCAAGGCTCGAAAAACGAAGCCATGATGTCGGTGATCGAATACAAAGGTAACCCAACTTCCAATACGAAACCTATCGTACTTATCGGCAAGGGCCTGACGTTTGATTCAGGCGGTATCTCCATCAAGCCATCTGCTCAGATGGATGAAATGAAATACGACATGTGCGGTGCGGCAACGGTATTCGGTGCTATGAAAGCACTAGCTAAACTGAACCTGCCAATCAATGTGGTCGGCATCTTAGCGGGCTGTGAAAACATGCCTGGTGGCGGCGCTTACCGTCCCGGCGATATTCTTACAACCATGTCAGGTCAAACTGTTGAAGTACTCAATACCGATGCTGAAGGCCGCTTAGTGCTGTGTGATGCACTGACCTATGTCGAGCGCTTTGAACCTGAGTGTGTCGTAGACGTAGCAACCCTAACTGGCGCCTGTGTCGTCGCGCTAGGTAACCACATCAGTGGCCTGCTATCTAACCACAACCCATTGGCTCATGAGCTGATCAACGCGTCAGAGCAAGCCGGTGATCGCGCATGGCGTCTGCCGATGAACGACGAGTATCAAGAACAGCTAGCCAGCCCGTTTGCGGATATGGCTAACTTAGGGAGTCCGGGCGCTGGCACCATCACTGCTGGCTGCTTCCTGTCTCGTTTCGCGAAAAAATACAACTGGGCGCACCTGGATATCGCAGGTACTGCTTGGGTCGGCGGCAAGAATAAAGGTGCAACAGGACGTCCGGTCCCACTGCTAGTCCAATTCCTGCTCAACCGCGCTGGCCTTGAAAACGTCGAATAAGACACTAAACAGGGGCCGAAAGGTCCCTTTTTTATAGAGTAATTGTAATGACTCATGCTACTTTTTATATAATTGATGAACAGCATTTGGCTGCCGATAGTGACTATCAGCTACATTTTGCATGCCATCAAGCAGCCATGAGTTATCGTCAAGGCCACAAAGTTTACCTGCTAGCAGAAAGCAAAATGCAAGCAGAACACATTGATGAGTATTTATGGCAGCAGGATCCTGATAACTTCGTGCCACATAATTTGATCGGTGAAGGCCCTCGAGGTGGTTCACCCATTGAGATTGGCTGGCCCGGACTCAGGCACAGCGGACGCCGTGGGGTACTGATAAATTTGGGGCAAGATACACCAAATTTTGCCGTTACCTTCTCACAAGTGGTAGACTTCGTTCCTTGCGATGAAAAACTTAAGCAGTTGGCACGGGAAAGGTATAAGCAATACCGACAATCCGGTATTCAGCTTCAGACCGCCGCTGCCCCTGATACGCCCTAATTCCACCTAGATCCTTCTAAGAGCGCTATGGAAAAGACATACAACCCACAATCAATTGAACAGGCGCTATATAAGCGCTGGGAAGAGGCCGGTTACTTCAAGCCTCACGGTGATACATCTAAAGATGCTTACAGCATCATGATCCCACCGCCAAACGTCACAGGTAGCCTGCACATGGGCCACGCGTTCCAGGATACCATTATGGATACCCTGATCCGCTGCGAGCGTATGAAAGGGAAGAACACCCTATGGCAAGTCGGTACTGACCACGCAGGTATCGCGACCCAGATGGTTGTGGAACGTAAGATTGCTGCTGAAGAAGGCAAAACTAAGCACGACTACGGTCGTGATGCGTTCATCGACAAGATCTGGGAATGGAAAGCAGAATCTGGCGGTACGATCACTAAGCAGCTGCGTCGCCTTGGCGCATCCGTTGACTGGGATCGTGAACGCTTCACGATGGACGATGGCCTATCTAATGCGGTTCAGGAAGTATTCGTACGCCTTTACCAAGAAGATCTTCTATACCGTGGTAAGCGTCTGGTTAACTGGGATCCGAAACTACACACAGCAATCTCTGACATCGAAGTAGAAAACAAAGATGTTAAAGGTTTCATGTGGCACTTCCGCTATCCACTGGCCGATGGCGTAAAAACTGCCGACGGTAAAGATTACATTGTCGTTGCAACTACACGTCCGGAAACCATGCTGGGCGATACCGGTGTTGCTGTAAACCCAGAAGATCCACGCTACAAGGATCTGATCGGCAAAGACATCATGCTACCGATTGTTGGCCGTCGCATCCCTATCGTGGGTGACGAGCACGCCGACATGGAAAAAGGCACAGGTTGTGTAAAAATCACCCCTGCGCATGACTTCAATGACTACGAAGTGGGCAAGCGTCATAGCCTGCCAATGATCAACATCCTGACCTTCAACGCTGACATTCGTGACAGCGCTGAAGTATTCACTACCAATGGTGAAGAAAGCGATGTATACAGCACTGATCTTCCAGCGAAATACCACGGCATGGAGCGCTTCGCCGCGCGTAAAGCCATCGTTGCTGAATTCGACGAGCTTGGTCTGCTAGAAGAAATTAAAGATCACGATTTAACCATCCCTTACGGTGACCGTGGTGGCGTGGTTATCGAACCAATGCTAACTGCACAATGGTATGTTCGTGCAGCACCTCTTGCTGAGCCAGCAATTGCTGCCGTTGAAAATGGTGATATTCAATTCGTGCCGAAGCAGTACGAAAATATGTACTACTCATGGATGCGTGACATTCAAGACTGGTGTATTTCTCGTCAGCTATGGTGGGGTCACCGCATCCCTGCTTGGTATGACAACGATGGCAATGTCTACGTTGGCCGCAGCGAAGAAGAAGTGCGTGAGCAAAACAATCTGGCTCCTGTGATTGTGCTTCGTCAAGACAACGATGTTCTGGATACCTGGTTCTCGTCTGCTCTTTGGACATTCGGCACCCAAGGCTGGCCAGAGCAAACGGATGATCTGAAAACCTTCCACCCGTCTGATGTACTGGTAACCGGTTTTGATATCATCTTCTTCTGGGTTGCCCGTATGATCATGATGACCATGCACTTCTGTAAAGATGAAGATGGCAAGTCACAAGTCCCATTCAAAACCGTTTACGTTACCGGTCTGATCCGTGACGAAAACGGCGACAAGATGTCGAAATCTAAGGGTAACGTACTTGACCCTATCGACATGATTGACGGTATCGGTCTGGAAGAGTTGGTTGAAAAGCGTTGTGGCAATATGATGCAGCCTCAGCTAGCAGCAAAGATTGAAAAGCAAACACGTAAAACGTTTGAAAACGGTATTGATGCTTACGGTACAGATGCTCTGCGTTTCACTCTAGCAGCAATGGCGTCTACCGGTCGCGACATTAACTGGGACATGAAGCGTCTGGAAGGTTACCGTAACTTCTGTAACAAACTCTGGAACGCAAGCCGTTACGTACTGATGAACACCGAAGAGCAAGACTGCGGTTTTGCCCCAGGTGCAGAGCTTGAGTTCTCACTGGCTGACAAGTGGATCGAATCTCAGTTCGAGCTTGCAGCGAAAGAGTTCAATGCACACATCGACAACTTCCGTCTCGATATGGCAGCAAACACCATTTATGAGTTCATCTGGAACCAGTTCTGTGACTGGTACCTAGAGCTGACTAAGCCAGTTCTTTGGAAAGGCTCAGAAGTACAGCAGCGCGCAACACGCCGCACTCTGATTACTGTGCTTGAGAAGACATTGCGTCTGGCTCATCCTGTGCTTCCTTACATCACAGAAACCATCTGGCAGAGTGTGAAGCCACTGGTTGACGGTGTAGACGGTGACACTATCATGCTGCAGGCTCTGCCTCAGTATGATGACGCCAACTTCAATGCCGATGCGATTGCTGATATCGAGTGGGTGAAAGCCTTCATCACCAGCATTCGTAACCTACGTGCTGAATACGATATCGCACCAAGCAAAGCGCTAGACGTGATGCTGAAGGTTGCTGATGAGAAAGATGCGGCCCGTATTGAAGCAAACCGTACGGTTCTGATGTCACTAGCGAAACTTGAAGGTATCAAGGTGCTAGCGAATGGCGAAGATACACCAGCATGTGCAACTGCACTGGTTGGCAAATCTGAGCTAATGATCCCAATGGCAGGTCTGATCGACAAAGATGCTGAGCTGTCTCGTCTAGCGAAAGAAATCACTAAAACAGAAGGTGAGATCAAGCGTATCGCTGGCAAGCTAGGTAACGAAGGTTTCGTGGCTAAAGCCCCTGAAGCGGTTATCGCTAAAGAGCGCGAAAAGCTAGATGGCTACAAAGAAACACTGGTGAAACTGGCTGAGCAGCAAGCGACTATCGCTGCGCTATAATCCGTTCGCATGAGATGAAAAAGGCTGCCTCAAGGCAGCCTTTTTTTATCCCTCCGCAAAACAAGATAATCCATCGTCAAAAGCTATCAAATAAATCACCCTTACCAATTGCAAATGATAATAATTATCACTACTATAAAATTATCCAATTGAGGGACACATGATGAAAAAAACCATTAGCTTTGCCGTTATCCACTTTACCGTTGCATTTACCGTTGCCTACCTACTGACAGGCGATATTCTGCTCGGTAGTCTGATTGCGATGATCGAGCCAATGGTTAACACCGTCGCATTTTATTTCCACGAAAAAGCATGGCAGACCCAGATCCTTAAAAAATCACACTTTAGTGCTCCTGCCAGCAAAACAATCAGCTTTGCTGTGGTTCATTTCAGTGTCGCGTTCAGTGTGGTTTATCTTCTCACTGGTGACATCTTAATTGGCAGCGTAATGGCGATGATTGAGCCATGTATCAATACAGTTGCCTACTATTTCCATGAGCGGATATGGCAGCGTAAAGAACAACATGAAAGCAAAAGTCCATGCTCAATATACGATGCCATAAACTGCCACCACTAATAGTCATTAGGATAAGTCAAAAATCCGGTACGACGAGCATGGCAATGCCCAATAATCACTTCAGCGCATCAATTCGTTCATCGAGCCCAGGATGGGTACTAAGCCATTGCGGCAGCTCTCGGCCCTCACCGACGAAGCCCTGCAAACGCTCGAACATCTGCTGCATCGGGGTAACGGTCCCATAAAGGTGTCGCATCCATTTAGCAGCATACGTATCGGCTTCTTGCTCTGCGGTACGCGAGTAGCCCTGAGTGACCAAGAAAACCCCTGCCCCACTGAGCACATCAATCAGCCCTGACGTTTCACCAATGATCACTGCAACCGATACCGACCATAGTGTCGATCGCACTAACGATTTCATGATGTGCTGATGATCGATATGTCCTAACTCATGCAATAAAATACTATCGAGTTGAGCTGGTTGCTCTGCCAACTCAACCAAACTGTCAAACACGATAATGCTGCCATTACTGAGTGCAATGGCATTCGGCCCATCCCCCCACTGGCGAAACAACAACTTGGGCGCCACAGGCAAAGGGGCTAACCGAACAGTCATATCGTTGAACCGGTGCTTAATTTCAGCCTGCCGTGCCACACTTAATTCGCTGGGCTCCAGCATATGTTTATCCAACACCTTCAGAACATGATCACCGACAGCAACCGATACCTGAGATGGCATAACGGTAACAATGCCCTTGGTGACAAGCGGAATACCATGGGTAATAAACATCACACACAGCAATGCCGTTGCCAGTAAGCTGCCCAGAATCAACGCCCAACTTCGTTCCGTCCGGTGTAACCAAGCCCATTTTCTAGCACGTAGAGCCCGTTCAAGTTGCATCGAATCATCAGGGATAAATTGCAACCCACAGGGGAAAACAAGCTTGATCGGTAATGACCCCAATGGCTCACTGATCGTAATAGCAATAAGGGGCAGCGTTTGCTGCCCCTGCTCTGTCACCAATTGGATCTGGCCATCAGATAATACCGTTACACTGGCGGGTTGCTTTTCTGAGCGACGAGGAGGGTGACAAAAGCCCTGAATCATCAACCAAGCCCTATATTCAGATCAAAGGCATTTGCGATTTCATCTGCGATGGCAGAATCACCCACCACCTCATTGCCTTCAACAGCCAGTTGATCCAAATCCCCAGTAACGGCGGTTGTATCAGCCACATAATTGGCATTCCTGACCATAACCCACGGACGAGCAATACCCAGCGTCACGATTGTCATTAAGAAATTAGTGAGCATCAGAGAGATCAAGCCACCTGCCGTCATTCGAGAAACAAAACCATATTCTGGCTCCCCCTCAATAACTATTCTACTGAACAAATAATTACGAATTCTGGCCTGAACAAATCCCATCACAACAAAGAAAATCAGAAACATCGAGGCATAGCCAGTCACTACCATGCCAACGATACCTCCCACAGAAGCTTGCTGTGCCAGTAGATCGGGGGATGAGAGTGCGGTAAAAGTCGATACACCAATAAACATACCGACAACAATCAGCATAATAAGACTCAGCCCAGCCCCTAGTAAACCAGCCAGTAAATACGTTTTGATGTAAGCACTAAGTTCTACCGTGCCGCTGAATTTCCTGTCACCATAACGGTAGCCATTAATAAAATAAGTCGCAATTTGTGAGGCTATCCACGCATAGATCACAAAGCCCAAACCGAATGTTAGCACTCCCATGATAACCCCAGCCAGTGCGGAGCTTCCCGCGACAACAGAGATCAACAATATGGCGAGCACAAGTACGCCGTAGGCTAGGATCGGCCAACCAAGAAATACCCCGTAAGCGCCTTTTAACGTACCGACAAAATCAAACCGGACATTACGATAACTCGTAACACGAGCATCAAAACGGGTGTTATTGCGAATCAACAGCGGAGACGCAAGCGCTAAAATGACAATTAAACCAATCGCAAGCATCGGTACAAACTCAGTGCCTATAACCCAAATTGCCAAACAAACAGCAGCAATAATTCGGCCGATCAGAATTTGCATCGGAGTAGCATGATAGTCAAACCTATCGCTACCCAGCTCGGTATTGCCATAAAAATACTTTTTGGTTCTTACTTTTGCCCACGCTGAATAAATCCCTAGCGTAACAATAGTGAGTAATATATTAACGATCCAAATACCGAAGAACTCGCCACCTCGGCCATAAAATTTAACCTGATTTTCCATATTTATTATCTTCCGAAATTACACTGATAAACATAACTGATATTGGATTGCCCAATTATCGCATACACCAATGGTTATGAGTGCATATAATGCAATTATAAGCTCATGATTTTTATTTGATTGCAGCTCTGCGAGACACTTCACAGCATTCATTTCAATGATGTAACCACACCATATTGACATAGTTGCGATTCGCAACTAACTTGCGTTCAACGGCGTCCTATACGGAACGTACCTATAACAACAAATAATAAACAATGGATAATATCGGAACCCACAATGGAATCAGTCATGGATGCCACTACCCTCCGCCACCTCGCCCGACAGTTAGTCCGAGAACTGGGAATGCTCGACCACCAATGTGGTCAGCTTGATTTAACACCGGTACAAGTACATGCCTTACTGGAAATAGAACAGGATCCACTCACGGTGAATCAATTAGCCGAACGGTTAAATGTAGATAAATCCAATGCGAGCCGGACCAATGCCAGCCTGAATAATGCCGGATTACTCCACACGATCAGTGATCCCAATGATGGCCGCAAGCAGATCTCGCAACTGACCACTAAAGGACAAGCGGTTTTAGAAACCCTTAATGTCGGGCTTAACCAACAAGTTGAGCAGTTTTTGAGTCAACTGGATCACGATGAAATTACGGCACTTGCTACCAGCTTGCATCGCTACAGCCGTGCAATTCAGTGCACTAAACAGCAACAGGGTTATCTCTTACGTCCACGGACTCCACTTGATAATGCCGCGATGGCTACTATCGTCCGCCGAGTATCCGCTGAATATAACCTCATGCCAGATCAAGGTTATGACACTGCTGACCCTACTTTGGATTCGTTCAGCACCACCAATACCGATGATGATAGTGCTTTTTGGGTGATCGAACGAAATAATCGAATTCTAGGCGGCGGTGGCATTGCGCCATTAATAGGTGAACCCGGGATCTGCGAATTGCAAAAAATGTACTTTTTACCCGAACTGCGTGGCAGAGGATTGGCGCGACGACTGGCAGTCACAGCCTTAAAGTTTGCTCGTCAGCACGGCTTTCACGGCTGTTATCTCGAAGTCACAGAGAATCGAACAGAAGCGATTACCCTCTATGAGTCACTGGGCTTTATCCACATCTCTCAGGCCATGGGCACAGCAGGTGATGATATTGGTAAAATCAAAATGTTTAAAACGCTGTAACTCTTGATCCAAAAGACATAATTCGCCCATAGATAGCACAGTTCTTCAGCAACGTCAGAGATCTAGGCATAAAAAAAGCTGGCTTAACATGCCAGCTTTCTCAATTAAATTTCAACATTACAAACCAATGAAGAGATTACTCTTCATCATCCTCGTAATCGTCTTCATCATCATCTTCATCTTCATCTGACTCGAAGTAAGTACCCCAGCCATCGTAGTCAATGCTATGTTTTTCAGCTAGCTTAATCAGTTTCTCTGCCTGCTCATCAATGAGTTCAGCATTCAATGCTGATTCCATGACTGCATCAAAACAAACCACTTTGCCGCCACCGTCTTCTGGTGCCAACTCGAGCTCTTCAGCTTCCAGTACCTCAAAGCCCATTTTAAATGCTTCAGCAGCGGCGGCTTCTAGCTCTTCAAACGTGTCGGCTGAAAAATGATGCTCAATCGTATATAGCGCATCAGGCTCACTGCCATCTTCAAGCAACGCGGCAATGATCTCGCGTGTCTCTTCCTTCTGCTCTGCAATCAGTTCTGCATAAGACAGTTCTGCGTAAGACATGGGGTAACTCCAACTGTGGAATAAATTCGTTGGCAAATATCGCACGGATCGCGGCGAATTACCATGCGAATTTACACCCTTAGCAAGCAGATAGAGTCATTGATTCCTTACCTATCCCTCGTAATTTTCCCAACCGACGATCCACACAAATCAACGAGGCATCACAACACTGACTTATCCCGCCTATCCCCGCCAGAAACACCCGGCCAACCACCTGCCTCACTCAGATAAAAATGCATCATGGCAAATAATATTGCAAAAAATAAGAATATTTATTCACAAACACCCCGTAATACGTTAACAATATAGATAAGCCATATGGCTGAGGCCGAAAATGGATGTCTTCGGCGTCAACGGGCCAGTAATATACCGATCAAGAAAGGAGAACAACATGGCATTTAATCTGCGTAATCGTAACTTTCTAAAACTCCTCGATTTTACCCCACGTGAGATCCAGTACTTACTCGATCTTGCCGCGGATCTGAAAAAAGCCAAATACAGCGGTTACGAGCAACCCCGATTAAATGGCAAGAATATCGCACTGATCTTCGAAAAAGCCTCTACCCGTACCCGTTGTGCTTTTGAGGTAGCTGCGTTTGATCAAGGCGCCCAAGTCTCATACTTGGGTCCATCCGGCTCTCAAATCGGCTATAAAGAGTCCATGAAAGATACCGCTCGCGTTCTGGGCCGGATGTATGACGGCATTGAATACCGTGGTTTCGGCCAGACTATCGTAGAAGAACTCGGCACCTATGCCGGTGTACCAGTATGGAATGGACTGACCGATGAATTCCACCCGACTCAAATTCTGGCTGACTTTCTCACCATGCAAGAGCATGGCCGAGGCAAGCAATTACACCAAATGTGCTGTGCGTATCTTGGCGATGCACGCAACAATATGGGCAACTCCCTGATGGTTGGCGCGGCTAAAATGGGGATGGATATCCGCCTGGTTGCACCTGCCGATTTCTGGCCAGAAGAGGAACTCATCGCTCAGTGCCGTGCGATCGCAAACAAGACCGGGGCGAAAATTACCCTCACGGAAAATGTGCAAGAAGGCGTACAGGGTTGCGACTTCCTCTATACCGATGTTTGGGTCTCCATGGGGGAATCCAAAGAAGCCTGGGATGAACGAGTAAAGCTCATGGCCCCCTACCAAGTCAATATGGATGTCATCCAAGCCACTGGCAACCCACATGTAAAATTCATGCACTGCCTGCCTGCCTTCCACAATGATGAAACCACGCTGGGTGCTGAAATCGCCGAGAAATACAACATGACAGGGCTTGAGGTGACTGAAGAGGTATTTGAATCTGACTATTCTATCGTTTTTGATGAGGCTGAAAACCGCGTTCACACTATCAAAGCCGTCATGGTCGCAACTTTAGGCGGCTAGGTTTCATCCAAAACGAAGGGTTTAACAACAACACTAATCAATGAAATCTAGTATGAATTGTTCCCGCAAACGCTTGCGCTATCAAAAAATGGGGGTATAATCCTTCGCAATTTGTCTAGAGAGAGATAAAAAATGCGCCAGTCCGCTCAGTACAGTCTGATGCTATTTCGCCGTTATTCGGTGATGCTGCCATTTTTTGTTTTTCCCATAGCCTATAAAAACAGCCTCCTTTATTAAGGGGGCTTTTTTTTGTCTGCCTATCGCAAATGCAGGCACGTATCGTTCATTAAGTGATTAAGAGGGAAGAGAAGCCATGGCGAATTCGCTGTTTCAAAAGCACATAATTTCCATCCCGGAATTGAGCCGTCGTGATCTTGAACTGGTCGTCGAGACGGCTGGTAGACTTAAAGCAGAGCCAAACCCTGAGCTATTGAAAAACAAGGTGGTCGCTAGCTGCTTCTTCGAACCATCAACCCGTACCCGTCTGTCTTTCGAAACTGCGGTACAGCGTCTTGGCGGCACAGTAATTGGCTTCGACAGTCCAGGAAACACTTCACTGGCCAACAAAGGCGAAACACTGTCTGACTCGATCCAAGTTATCTCATCCTATGTTGATGCCTTTGTTATGCGCCACCCTCGTGAGGGCGCGGCACGTTTAGCCTCTGAATTCTCACACGGGATCCCTGTGATCAATGCTGGCGATGGTGCCAACCAACACCCGACACAAACCCTGCTGGATCTGTTTACCATCTATGAAACTCAGGGCCGTTTAGATAACTTGAATATCGCATTCGTCGGTGACTTAAAATACGGTCGTACCGTGCACTCACTGACCCAAGCGTTATCAAAATTCAACAACATCTCGTTCTTCTTTATTGCACCTGACGCATTAGCCATGCCTGACTACATCTGTGAAGAACTTGATGAAGCAGGGATCACCTACAGCTTACACAGCGACATGGAAGACATCATTCCTGAGTTAGATATTCTGTACATGACTCGGGTACAAAAAGAGCGCTTTGATGAATCTGAATATGTGCATATGAAAGCGGCCTATATCCTGACAGCATCCATGCTGATTGAAGCCCGTGACAACTTGAAAGTGCTTCATCCTTTACCGCGTATTGACGAAATCACGGTAGATGTCGATAAAACTCCGTATGCCTACTATTTCCAGCAAGCAGGCAATGGCGTATATGCCCGTGAAGCATTACTGGCACTGGTACTGAACGAAGATATTTAAGCAGGAGTAAAAAGCATGGTCAAAGAAACCCAACTACAGGTCGAAGCCATCAAGAACGGCACCGTTATCGACCACATTCCTGCCAATGTCGGGATCAAAGTGCTCAAACTTTTCAATATGCACAAAACCAACCAGCGAGTGACGATTGGTCTCAATCTGCCCTCATCGGCACAAGGTGCCAAGGATCTGATCAAGATTGAAAATATCTTTATCAATGAAGATCAGGCTAACCAGTTAGCGCTTTATGCACCGAAGGCAACCGTCAACCAAATAGAAAACTACGAAGTGGTTAAGAAACTGGCTCTATCACTCCCAGAGCGTATTACGGCAATCTTTAAATGTCCTAACAGTAACTGTATTTCACATGGTGAGCCCGTAGACAGTAGTTTCATGGTACTCACCAAGAAAGAAGATATTCAGCTTAAGTGTAAATACTGCGAGAAAGTTTTCTCTCGCGAAGTTGTTACCGAGCATAACTAAACCCGTTCAACGACCAACCCGGTAATATATCATGGTCTCAAACCGGGCTTTTCTGCACCGTTCATAAGAAAGCCGGCTCACCCTTGAGCGGGCTTTTTTATTCTCATTTCTAGAGCGCTCTCGCGCCACTCACCAACGCTACCTTTGATTAAAACCAAAGCCGCAACCAACGAATGTTCGCGGCAAATAATAATGATAATAAAGGTCAGTGGCATGAATTATATCGATCGTATTCAACGCATCCGTCGTATCCAGCGTCGGCCAGTTCCCCCCCTTCCCTGCTTACTTACGGCATGCTTAATTGCGGCGAGCCTACTACTATCGGGCTGTATCGCCAGTAATGGCCCAGTCAGCCAAGCCGCGGATCACAGCGCCAACAAGATGGTGGTCATTGGTGTGCCCATGCTGCTTGGCGGGTTTGGCTCTGCGGTTCCGATCACCTCAAACTATATGATCACCGCCAAGCACGTCGCTAAGCTGTCATGGGATCTTGATGTTATTCACCATCCCTATTGTGATTTATCGCTGATCCAACGCCCATCAAATGTGGTTCCTCGATGGGGACTGATCTACCCGGATCAACCCGTACGCCATCTGGGCCACTCTCTGCTTGGTAACAGCATTAGCGGTCAAGGTCGTTACCTTCAAGACGTCATAGATACCAACACTGACTGCCTTTATTCACTCAGTGATGCTCCAGTCATGTCTGGGATGAGTGGCGGGCCAGTCTTTAACACTGATGGCGAAATTGCCGGGATCACAATTGCGATTGTCCACAACCCGGAAGATCTCCGTAATCTCCGTCCCGCCAAACGCTATAGTCAATTTATTCCGGCGACGCTGATCTTTGACTGGCTCGATGCGCTCGGGATTGCCTCGCATGCAGCCAGTCCTGAGCTAGCTACGATTCAAGTGTCAGAATATATCACTCAACTCAACCGCTCAGACGAGCAGGCTATCATCACAAGCACTTCTCCTCGGGAGAATAGTGATGACAATTTGACCACGGCTCAATCCGAATCCTCATCGCTATTAAACAAGCGGAGTTTGCTCAACCAGTCTGGGTACAATTCATCATACTAATCACGCCACATCACGGAAACCCTTTGACCTGCACGGTATTGAATTGCACACTAGGCCACTATCGATTTTCAAACCCTGATAAAGTAAGGACAAGTAATGACTCAAGTACTTCACACCGAGCAGGCTCCAGCTGCTATTGGCCCATACGTTCAAGGCGTTGATCTAGGCAATATGGTACTAACCTCTGGCCAGATCCCTGTGAACCCGCAAACAGGTGAAGTGGCAGAAGGTATCGCCGAGCAAGCACGTCAGTCTCTGGATAATGTGAAAGCCGTGGTTGAGTCTTCAGGCCTAACAGTCGCTGATATCGTGAAAATGACCGTTTTTGTTAAAGATCTCAACGATTTCGCTGCGGTTAACGAGGTCTACGGCGCGTTCTTTGATGAGCATAATGCCCCTTATCCAGCCCGTTCATGCGTGGAAGTAGCTCGTCTGCCAAAAGATGTAAAAATCGAAATTGAAGCGATTGCTGTACGTAAATAAGTCAATTTGATTTAGCGGAGTACCACTCTGCATAAAAAAAGCTGCCGGTTCAACAAGGCAGCTTTTTTATGTCGGTACATTTTACATCGATACAGTGTATCAGTGTGCTTCAACCGCATCCAACACTTGATTGAACCAAGCGGTAAACTGGGTAGGATGCTTAGCAACAGCCTGAGCCAGATCGGCTTGTGGCCACCAGCGATAAGCCATAACCTCTGCGGGATTCGGCTCAACAATCACATCAGATTCAGCAACCAATACATGATCCAATTCGTGCTCAACCAGCTGGTTATCAAGCTTGGCTTGATAGATAAAGTTAGCAATATCATCCAGTTGTTCGACGTCAACAATACCCATCTCTTCAGCCAAACGTCGGATCCCAGCCTGCTCCATCGTCTCACCCAGTCGAGGGTGGGAGCAGCAGGTATTGGTCCATAGCCCCCCGCTGTGGTATTTATCCATCGCCCGCTGCTGCAGTAGATACTCACGCCCAGTAGCCCGGTTACGATAAAGCAGTACTGAAAACGCCAGGTGAAGAGCACCATCTCGGTGAGCCTGCATCTTCTCCTGAGCCCCCAGCTCCCGACCTTGTGGATCCACTAAAATAACGAGTTCTTCAATCATGATCACCACAACTACCCAAACAAAAAGGACATGCACTGGCATGTCCTTATTTTATCCAATTAACATTGACTCAACGTCCGCTAAGCTATCTCATTCCCGCGATTTATTTCGCTGAACGACGGGCCGCCTCGGCATTAAGCTCATTGAGTTTATTTTCCATCAATTCACGACTGCGGTTAGACAGTTCACGAACATCTTCTTTGGTTAACCCTTCGGTCGAGACAGGAGGCATCACCTCTACGATCACGACACCGTTATCCCAACGGTTAAGTTTAACACCTTCTGTGCTACTACACACAATCGGTACAATCGGCACACCCGCACCAATTGCAGCATGAAATGCCCCCGTTTTAAACGGCAATAAACCACGGCCACGTGAACGTGTCCCTTCAGGGAACATCCAAATCGAAACCTTACGCTCTTTGATCTTATCGACCACTTGGCCAATCGTCCCCGCCGCCTTAGTACGATTAGCGCGGTCAATCAGGATATTCCCCGTTAACCAATACAATTGGCCAAACAGTGGCAACCACACCAAGCTCTTCTTTCCCACCGTAACCGTTCGCGGCATCACTGCACCTGCGACGGTAAACAGGTCAAAGTTGTTTTGGTGATTCGCAATGTACACACTAGGCCCGACCTGATCGGCACCTGGTGCGTAACGAATTTCCAGCTTGATCCCAAACACTCGGGACATCTTACTGAACAAATGACCAAACGTACGGACGTGTTTAGGGTTACGTGGGCTGAGCAGGCAATATCCACAACCAAATACAAACGTCACAACAGCAAAGATTGCAACGGCAATCATCCGCAATATAAATATCATCAACTTCTCCTCAGCGTACAAGCGTTCGCTAGTATACTCACGCCATCAGAAAATACACTCATTATGTAAAGAAATAAGACCACTTAGATCATATATCCAAGCTATTTCAAAATACTTGGAAATAACCTTTCCAAAAAAAAGACGCCCTCCAAAAGGAGGGCGTCTTCAATCTGTTACTGGTTATTATTCTGCGCTAGCATCGCTGGGAAAATCCACTTCCATCCGCGTCACACGTTGCAACCCTCGTGGTAACATCGCCCCTCGACGGCCTCGCTCACCACGGAAGTTGTCGAGATCTGATGGCTTCAAGCCCAGCTTGCGCTTACCTGCATACAAGGTTAAATAACTGCCCTTCGGCAGGACAACCAGTTGCGACAAGAATTCTTCACGCGCTTTGGAGCGGGCCGCTGGAATATTAATGATCTTATTCCCTTTACCTTTACCCAGCTGAGGCAAATCTTTTATCGGGAACAATAGCATCCGGCCTTCATTGGTGATCGCCAGAATTTCATCATTATCCAGATCATTGATTGGCTGCGGTGGCATCACCTCTGCTTTCTCTGGTACCGTCAACAACGCTTTGCCATTTTTGTTCTTCGATACCATATCGCTGCACTTACAGATAAAACCATAGCCAGCATCCGAGCCCATCAACCACAATTGATCATCATCGCTCATCATCACCTGACGCATATGCGTACCGGGAGTCAGATTCAAACGACCCGTGATCGGCTCGCCCTGGCTTCGAGCCGACGGCAGTGAGTGCGATTCGAGTGCATAACTACGCCCATCTGAACCGAGGAAGATAGCTGCCTGATTACTCTTACCTCGAGCATGGGCTAGGAAGTTATCACCTGACTTGTAGCTCAAAGTCGTTGGATCAACATCATGCCCCTTGGCATGGCGGATCCAGCCTTTTTCCGACAGCACCACCGTGATTGCTTCCGATGGGATCAATTCACGCTCTGTCAGGGCTTTCGCTTCTTCACGCTCTATCAATGGCGAGCGGCGATCATCACCGTACTTCTCGGCATCGGCTAAAATTTCTTTCTTGATCAGGGTGTTCAGACGACGCTCAGAGCCCAACAGTTTTTCCAGCTGTTCGCGCTCTTTCGCCAGTTCATCTTGCTCACCGCGGATCTTGATCTCTTCCAGCTTCGCCAATTGACGCAGCTTGATTTCTAAAATGGCATCAGCCTGAATCGCACTAAGCTCAAAACGTGACATCAGCTCAGCTTTGGGATCGTCCTCGGAACGGATGATCTCAATCACTTCGTCGATATTGAGATAGGCCGCCAGCAAACCTTCGAGGATGTGCAAACGGGCAATCACTTTATCTAAACGGTACTGCAACCGGCGACGGACTGTTTCACGGCGGAAGACCAACCATTCGGTCAAGATCTGCAGCAGCCCTTTCACCTCAGGTCGGCCATCAAGACCGAGCATATTGAGGTTTACGCGGAAACTCTTCTCCAAATCGGTCGAGACAAACAGGTGATTCATCAACTGCTCACTGTCGATCCGGTTAGAACGTGGCACAATCACAATGCGGGTTGGGTTTTCATGATCAGATTCATCACGTAAATCTTCAACCATTGGCAGCTTTTTAGCGCGCATCTGAGCGGCAATTTGCTCCAACAGTTTCGCCCCTGAAACCTGATGAGGTAATGACGTAATAACAATATCGCCATTTTCTTTATGCCAGACCGCGCGCATCTTAATGCTGCCACGGCCAGTGCGGTAGACTTTCTGAATATCAGCCTTCGGGGTGATAATTTCCGCTTCTGTCGGATAGTCCGGGCCATGAACAAAGCCCATCACCTCATCAAGACCCGCTTTCGGGTTATCAATCAAGTGCACGACAGCATCAGCGACTTCACGTGCATTATGCGGCGGAATATCCGTTGCCATTCCCACCGCAATACCAGTGATACCATTGAGTAAAATATGCGGCAGACGCGCGGGAAGCATCTTCGGCTCTTTCATGGTGCCGTCGAAATTCTGCCCCCAGTCTACAGTGCCTTGACCAAGCTCATTAAGTAAGACTTCTGAAAAGCGCGACAGACGTGATTCGGTATAACGCATCGCGGCAAATGACTTAGGATCATCCGGCGCACCCCAGTTACCCTGACCATCAACCAGCGGATAGCGATAAGAAAATGGCTGCGCCATTAATACCATGGCTTCATAACAAGCCGAATCGCCATGCGGGTGATATTTACCCAGTACGTCACCGACCGTACGGGCAGATTTCTTGTACTTCGCTGTAGCAGACAGATTCAGCTCAGACATCGCATAAATAATACGGCGCTGTACGGGCTTTAGACCATCACCGATAAACGGCAGGGCACGATCCATGATCACGTACATGGAATAGTTCAGGTAAGCGTCTTCGGTAAACTTCCGTAGCGGAAGCTGTTCTACGCCATCCATTGAGACATCAGTCATCGTCGGGTATTCCGTTTCATCTTTCTCGGCGCAGGCCAACATTGTCGCAGCCTGCCCATATTATCAATTAAGCTGTGAGGCGATAAGGCCAATCACACCTCGGCTTCGTCGCCTTTACTCTGTAGCCAGTGACGGCGGTCTTCCGCCCGCTTTTTGCCCAGCAACATATCCATCATTTCATTGGTCTGCGTATCGTCATCAATGGTCAACTGGACCAGACGACGAGTATTAGGATCCATGGTGGTTTCACGCAACTGAAGCGGGTTCATCTCACCCAAGCCTTTGAATCGCTGTACGTTGATCTTACCGCGTTTACCACTGAGTCGCTCAAGGATGCCGTCTTTCTCTGCATCATCCAGGGCATAGAATACCTCTTTACCCAGATCAATCCGGTACAGTGGCGGCATGGCAATATAAACATGGCCAGCACGCACCAAAGCTTCAAAGTGCTTCATGAACAGTGCACACAACAAGGTGGCAATATGGAGTCCGTCGGAGTCCGCATCCGCCAGAACGCAGATTTTACCGTAACGCAAACCGCTCAAATCATCGCTATCCGGATCAATACCCAACGCAACTGAAATGTCATGCACTTCTTGCGATGCCAGTACTTGGTCAGCAGAAACCTCCCAGGTATTCAAGATCTTACCGCGCAACGGCATAATCGCCTGAAACATACGGTCTCGCGCCTGCTTGGCAGAACCGCCAGCCGAGTCCCCTTCGACTAAAAACAGTTCGGTGCGGTTAAGATCCTGCTGTGAACAGTCTGCCAGCTTACCCGGCAACGCCGGACCTGAGGCGATCTTCTTCCGTACGACTTTCTTGCTGGCGCGCATCCTTCGATGGGCGTTGGCAATACATACTTCCGCCAGTTGCTCGGCCAGCTGTGGGCGTTCATTCAACCACAAGCTAAAGGCATCTTTCACCACACCAGAAACAAAGGCGGCACACTGACGTGATGACAAGCGTTCTTTGGTCTGACCGGCAAACTGTGGATCTTGCATCTTCACCGAGAGCACATAGGCACAGCGATCCCAGATATCATCTGCGGTTAGCTTGACGCCGCGTGGTAACAAATTACGGAACTCACAGAATTCACGCATGGCATCCAATAGGCCCTGACGCAGGCCATTAACGTGCGTACCGCCGAGTGCGGTCGGGATCAGGTTAACGTAACTTTCTGTTACCAGCTCCCCCCCTTCCGGTAGCCAGAGCAGCGCCCAGTCAGCCGCCTCCGTTTGGCCACTGAACACACCCGTAAACGGCTCTTCAGGTAACAAGGTATACCCTTTCACGCCTTCTGCCAGATAATCCTTCAGACCATCTTCGTAGCACCAGCGCAAGGTTTCATCGGTATTTTTATCAGTAAAGATAATCTCCAGACCAGGGCAAAGTACCGCTTTGGCTTTCAGATTATTCTTCAGGCGAGTCGCCGAAAACTTAGGGCTGTCAAAGTACTTAGCATCAGGCCAGAAATGAACCTGAGTACCTTTCGCTCGGCGACCACAAGTGCCGATCACTTCTAACTCGGAGACTTTGTCACCATTTTCAAAGGCGATTTGGTAGATTTGTCCATCACGCTTAACCGTGACTTCCACTCGCTTTGACAAGGCGTTGACCACCGAAATCCCCACCCCGTGCAAACCACCGGAGAACTGATAGTTCTTACCCGAAAATTTACCACCGGCATGCAGTTTACAGAGGATCAGCTCAACCCCTGATACGCCCTCCTCTGGGTGAATATCAACGGGCATCCCTCGACCATCATCGATTACCTCAAGGGATTGGTCGGCATGGAGAATAACTTCCACTTTACGGGCGTGACCCGCCAAGGCTTCATCGACACTGTTATCGATGACCTCTTGCCCAAGGTGGTTAGGTCTTACCGTATCGGTATACATACCCGGACGGCGGCGGACTGGCTCAAGGCCATTTAGAACCTCAATGGCTCCAGCGTTATAGCTTTGCTCTGTCATAATTACGGAAAGTTACGGAAAATTTTTGTCACAATAGTCAGTAACCCCAGCTCGGTTGTCAAGCAGGGGTCGAGAATGCGGCCCACAACAGTGGGTCGTGTTTGATCTAAGTAGGGCGCTAAAGCCCTAAAAATTCGATAATTTGTGCAGGATAACGGTCGAAACCGATGAAGCTATGATCGCCCTGCGGTTCCACTGTCTGACGGCACGCGGTATATTTTGTCACCGCTTGACGGTAGTCAAGGATCTCATCCCCTTCCTGCTGCAATAGCCACAGCTGATCAGGGTAGGCTATTTGAGCAACATCCATCTGCTGCAGTTCATCCATGTGTTTTGGCTCAAGCCAATAACGCTCTCCGGTATACGGATTTTCCTGTTCGCCAAGATAATCCTGTAATAACTCGTAGGGCTTCACCGCTGGATTCACCAGCACAGCCGGAATTTGATAACGGTCATTCAGCCAGGTCGAGATATAGCCCCCCAGCGAACTGCCGACTACCCCTACCCGATACTCACTATTGAGCGAATGAACCAAATCATCAATAAATGTTGCAGCAGCGGCAGGGTAACAAGGCATTTGCGGTATTTCTACCCGAATGTCAGGCCGTTCTCGACGGCAGTACTCTGCCATCTGCGTCGCCTTCAATGACTGAGGTGAGCTGTTGAAGCCATGGATATAGAGTAGCAATGATTTCATTTAATAGCCTGCTGCATCGAACCGAGGGGTGAAATCATGGCCTTCTAAACGGGATACCTGTGTCTTGATTTCACCAGATGGTGTCAATTCAAGATAACGCCATCCTGGCCCGTTCTGATCCAAGGCAAAGTCATGGGAGTCAGGCTGGAACTGGATGCAAGTCGAGGGTGTGGCTAACACTCGCACACCTTGATATTGATGATCCAATTCTTGGTGGATATGACCACAAAGCACCGCCCTAACCTGCGGGTAGCGTGCAACCACCTGCCAAAATGCGTCAGCATTATGCAACTGATGCTGATCTAACCAAGTACTGCCCGCGGGTATCGGGTGATGATGTAGTAACACCAGCGCGTAACGTTCAGGGTAAGCGGCTAATGCCTGATCAAGCATCGCCAGCTGGCTGTCGCTCAGCTCACCGTGAGGTACGCCTTTTACTTGGCTATCAAGCAAAATCACTTGCCAGTGATCTCCGGCCAGTACTTGCTGGCACGCTTTGATCTGCGAAGAAGGCAAAACAGACTGCATACTCGGTGGGTAATCATGATTGCCCGGCAGCCAAAAACACGGTTGCGACCAGCGCGCTATACCCTCACTAAACCGGTGATAGGAGGCTTCGGTATGATCTTGAGAGATATCACCGGTCGCTACAATCGCATCAAACGGATGTGCAGCAGCCTCTACCGCATTCAGCACGGCATGAAAACTGTCTTTTGTCGCGACACCCAGCAAACTACCGCCATCATTGGCAAATAAGTGAGTATCGGTAATTTGGAGTAAAACCACGCTATCGGGGTTCGCCTGTGGCAGAGTGTAGTTCTGCAAAACGTCTAAAACCTTGTTTATCTGATACTGTTAACAAACCGACTGCTTGCGGATCCCATTTTTGAGACAAAATACCAACCAATCGCCCAAAAAGCGATTGACCTGATGCTTCTCGTCTTTCTGATGCATTCGCAAATTAGGGTAATCATACCTTGGCTTCAAGCGTGAAATCTGCTGTGCGCGACACACTTCTGCGACTCTGGCATCATGGTACAACCTGATTGTCATCTTTGGGATCAGGTAATCGGGCAGAGCTTCTCCCGATACCAAGCCAAGCTCAACAACCGTGGTATAACGGGTTGATTCGGTGATCGTCAAAAGATACGTCTGATCAGAAACACAATAAATGCACTGTTCACCAACCAAATCGCTTTTGGGCAGTAATGGGAGCAACTTCGCATAGTTGGTTTCGTATAGCCGCATGATAGCAGTAAAATCAACAGAATATCTTTTATTCAATCGGCATCCTCCACGGGGCTTTATTCAATATGAGCCTGCAAACGTGCATAGTTCAGTTGCAACCATTGTAGTGCAATGATTGAGGCTGCATTTTCAATTTTCCCCGACTCGACCCAGCGATAGGCTTCGTCACGAGACACCACATGCACACGGATGTCTTCACCTTCTTCAGCCAATCCATGGATACCGTTCGCTGTTGTACTATCAACTCGCCCCACAAAAATGTCCAAGGTTTCGGAGCACCCGCCTGAACTTGATAGATAACGAGTGATTTTATGCAGCTCAGTCACGGAGACTCCCGCTTCCTCAACCGCCTCACGGCGCACCACATCTTCAGTGATCTCGTTCGGTTCAATGATGCCAGCCACGATCTCAAGCTGCCAAGGCGAGCAGTCTGCCGCCATCGCACCCACTCGAAATTGCTCCACCAGCACAACACGGTCAGTCTCCGGATCATAAGGCAACAAGGCTGCTGCATGGCCGCGTTCAAATAATTCACGATCCATCGGTTCACTCCAGCCACCAGCAAATAAGCGATGGCGGAAACGGTATTTCACCATGTTAAAGAACCCCTGGTACAGTGGCTCGATTGCCAACACTTCAACATCATTACGGCTAAAGTGAGCAGGCTCACTGTGTTCAACGTGTATTTTGCCCATCGGTCTTCTCCCTCTGTCCACCTTGGAAGGTGATGCTTTTCGTCAGCATAGCCAGCTATTTTTTCATCACCCTCAACAATCATCAATGATTTAATTCAACATTTATGACAATAATTACGATTTTATTTAAGCCATTTTTAATCATGACCCGTTTAGAATCACAATTTCAATTTCAAACAGCCCTCGCCACAACACTAAAAACACGTAAAATAAAGTAAAAATGTAAATAGATCAGTTTCAGGCAAGGAAACATACGTTAAACTGAAACCTTGCTCGTATTTTTTGTCAGGACCAGGATAGGCATACATGAAAAAATTGCTTCCGCTTATAGTTAGCGTTGCGCTTGGCGGCTTCAGCCACATAGCACTGGCTGATGATTTAGCCGAAATTTACCAACAAGCTAAACAAAATGACCCTCAGCTGCTCCGTGCGGCTGCAGATAAAGATGCTGCGTTTGAAGCCATCAATTCAAGCCGCAGTTCTTTACTACCTCAGATCAACCTCACCGCGGGTTACAACTTTGCGCGTATGGATGCCGATACTGAAGGCTTCAATGCCGGATTGACCCTATCGCAATCACTTTACAACCGCGCGAGCTGGGTAAACCTTGATATCAGCGAAAAGCAGGCCCGCCAAAGTGACGCCTCTTATGCTGCGTCTCAGCAAGGCCTGATCCTGCAAGTGTCAAATGCCTATTTTGATGTACTGCGCGCGATGGACGATCTGGAATTTGTGCGTGCTGAAAAAGCAGCCGTTGGCCGCCAACTTGAGCAAACCAAGCAACGCTTTGAAGTGGGCCTCTCAGCGATCACTGACGTACACGATGCTCAGGCCCAGTATGACAGTGTGCTTGCCAATGAAATTTTGGCAGAGAACTCCCTGACCAACAGTTATGAAGGGCTGCGCGAGATTACGGGTCAAGAACATACTGACCTCAGCGTGCTCGACACCAAACGCTTTTCAGCCAGCGCACCAAAAGCCAAGGTTCTTGAGCTGGTTAAAGATGCAGAACAAGAAAACCTTACTCTGCTAACGTCACGCATCTCACAAGATATCGCCCGAGATGGAATCGCACTGGCTGAATCAGGCCATCTGCCAAGCCTGTCATTCAATGCTGGCTATAACTACGACGATAAGCTACCGACCACAGATGACGGTACCCTGACTGCAGGGATCAACCTTGCTCTGCCTGTGTATACGGGTGGCCGTACCACGTCTGAAGTGAAACAAGCACAATACTCTTATGTCTCGGCCAGTGAAGCTCTTGAAGGTTCTTACCGCAGTGTCGTGAAAGATGTTCGTGCGTTCTATAACAACATTAATGCCTCTATTGGTGCTCTGCGTGCTTACAAGCAGTCTGTTATTTCTGCTAAATCAGCCCTGGAAGCCACTGAAGCCGGCTTTGATGTGGGTACCCGTACCATTGTTGATGTGCTGGATTCAACTCGCCGTCTTTATGATGCCAACCGTCAGCTGGCCAACGCTCGCTACGATTACATCATCAGCCAACTTCAGCTAAAACAAGCAGTTGGCTCACTAAACGAGCAAGATATCCTCGATGTCAATGCCGGTTTGATTAAGACTCAATAAGTGTTCGTCATAGAAAACAAAAAGCGCCATCAATGATGGCGCTTTTTTTATGCCAGTTTACGGCGTCAAGTGTCTAGCCTCGACCGCCACGGATCGCCGCAATGATTTCAGAGGTTGAACAACCGTCTTCAAAGTTCAGCACCAACACTTGACCACCTGCCGCAATCACTTCTTGACCACCGGCAATTTGCTCCGGTTTGTAATCACCGCCTTTAACCAGAATACTTGGCAGCACTTCACTGATCAATCGCTGAGGAGTCTCCTCACTAAAAGGCACCACCCAATCAACCGCACCAAGCCCTGCTAATACCGCCATGCGGCGATCTTCCGGATTAACCGGACGACCAGGACCTTTCAATGCCTGTACCGAGGTATCTGCATTAACAGCAACAACCAGACGATCGCCCAGTTTTGCCGCCTCATTCAGATAGGCCACATGACCAGCATGCAGAATATCAAAACAACCGTTAGTCATGACCACTTTTTCGCCACGAGCCCTAGCAGCTTGTACCGCTAGCTTCAGTTGCGCTTCACTGATCACCCCGAAACCACTGTCTTGACTACCGTGAATGGCTTCTGTCAGCTCAATGGTCGATAAAGTGGACGTGCCAAGCTTACCCACCACCACCCCTGCAGCAGCATTGGCTAGCTTGCACGAATCTGACAACGATTTACCTGCCGCTAACGACGCAGCTAAGACCGAAATTACCGTATCGCCAGCCCCTGTTACGTCATACACTTCTTTGGCTTGAGTTGGCATATGCAGTGGCGTTGTATTGCCTTTCTGCAGCAAAGTCATCCCCTGCTCGCTACGGGTCACCAGCAACGCATCGAAATCAAACCGGTCTATCAGGGCTAAGCCCTTTTCTACCAGCTCATCATCAGTACGAGCACGCCCTACCACGGCCTCAAACTCAGACAAATTTGGCGTGAGCAGGGTTGCACCACGGTAACGCTCAAAGTCGGCGCCTTTGGGATCAACCATTACTGGCAATCCACGCTGACGAGCCAACTGGATCATGTCCTGAACATGCTCCAGCGCGCCCTTTGCATAATCAGATAATACCACCACCGAGGCCGATGCCAGTGCTTGCTCCATACGCGGCAAGATCAGCTCGGCCGCAACATCGTGAAACCCTTCCTCAAAATCGAGGCGGATCATCTGTTGACCACGGCTCATTACCCGCAGTTTAGTGATCGTCGGGTACTCGGCCAACGTAACAAAATCACAATGGACATCCAGTGACGTTAACTTTTCAGACAACGCTTTCGCTGGTTCATCAATACCAGTCAGGCCCACGAGGCGAGCATGCCCGCCTAAAGCCGCAATATTCATGGCGACGTTCGCGGCACCACCCGGACGTTCTTCAACCTGATCAACCTTGACCACCGGCACAGGTGCTTCTGGCGAGATACGACCTGTCGGCCCATACCAATAACGATCCAGCATGACATCACCCACGACCAGCACACCGGCTTGATCATAATCAGGAAGAGTCAGTTTCATTTTTTTCTCCGGGATTGTGATAACCCCCAAATATTAACACAAAGCCAATTTAGCATGCATCTAACCAAGGGGAAATCCTCGGTATATCTGTCATGTTAGGCCTCTTATACGACCTGCGGTTCACTCAGCAGTTGGAACCGTCATATCCGGCTCCAACCGCTGATGCCAGATGGCTTGCACCGCCGTTCGCTCAACCATAAACGCTTCATTGCTAACATAGGCTGGTAAACCCAGTAAACTCAAACGGTGAATTTCATCTCGCATGACACAATATGCCTGCTTAAGCTGCATTGCCTCTTCTGGCGCGAGAATGCCATATTCAGCCATCGTATCAAACACCCGAATATTATCTGACCACCGGGTTAACGCTCGCTCACCGGATGCATACTGCAACACCAGATACTGAGCCAGAAATTCAATATCGGTAATACCGCCCTTATCTTGCTTCAGACCAAACATACTCGCTTGTTTACTGCCTAAATGCTCACGCATCTTATGCCGCATCGCTACGACATCACTGCGTAATTTAACCGGCTCTCTCGGTTGCATTAAGATTTGCTCGCGCACAGCAACAAATTTGTGTTGCAGCGTGTTGTCACCATAGATCATCCGCGCCCGAACCAATGCCTGATGTTCCCATGTCCAAGCCTCTTGCTGCTGGTACTCCGCAAAGGCTTCCATGGTACTGACCAACAGCCCCGAAGCCCCTGACGGGCGCAAACGCACATCCACCTCATAGAGCACACCTGACGAGGTTCGCGTCGAAAACAAATGCACAATACGCTGAGCAAGACGGAGATAAAATTGGCGACCATCAATCTCTTTTCGCCCCGAGGTATAAACATTGTCAGGGCAGTCATGCAGGAAGACTAAATCCAGATCAGAGCCATAACCCAGCTCCCAGCCGCCCACTTTGCCATAGCCCAGTACCGCAAAGCCGCGTCCGTCACGATCCATTAGGTGCGATGGACTGCCGTATTTATCAACCATCTGCAGCCAAGCCTGATTAACGACGGCTGCAACAATGGCCTCGGCAAGATAGGTTAAGTGATCGCTCACTTTCATCAGTGGCAGTGTGCCCGCAATATCTGCCGCGGAGATCCGCAGCAGCTGAGTCTGCTTAAACTGGCGGATCGCCTCCATCTGCTGCTCCATATCTTCTTCGGGAATACGGGCTAAATATTCTCGCAGCTCATCACCATAATTCGCCAATGAGGTTGGGCGATACAAATGCTGAGGATCGAGTAATTCATCGAGCAAAATGGGGTATTGAGCCAATTGTGCCGCGACCATCGGACTCGCCGCACACAGCCGGATCAATTGCTCCAGCGCTGCGGGGTGTTCACTGAGCAACTCCAGATAGGTGGTACGGGTCGCAATCCGTACAATGAGCTTATTCACGCGTTCGAGCACCGCTGCCGCATCTTCCCGCAGCACCACCAGTGCCAGTACCGCAGGCATCAATCGAGACAACACTTCTCTCCCTCGAGGTCCCAGCGTTCGCTTCGACAACTCAGCCTTCATGTTACCCAGCAACAAGGCCTGCGATTTAGCATCAGGGGCTTCCAATTCATTCAGAATGGTCAGCAATACATCCGGATCTTTTACCATCGCCCACATTTCGTGGTACTGCGCCGCCGCCTCAAGCGTTAATTCATCCTCGTCGGCACCAATAATGTCATCAAATACCGCATGTACCGCCGCCATCTGCTGACTGATCGCTTGAGTGAGTGCAGACCAATCTACATAGCCCATCGCCAGTGCCAGACGACACTGGTCAAGTGGCTTATCGGGTAGGGTCTGTGTCTGTTTATCATCAATGGCCTGCAGTAGATTCTCCAGTCGGCGTAGGAAATCGTAGCCCTGCTCAAGAGCGTCAACCTGAGGGTCGGGTAATAACCCATGCTCACGGATCGCGACCAGCGTTTCACGTAGCCCACGGCCACGTAAATCCGGGATCCGCCCCCCCCGGATCAACTGAAAAGATTGCGCAATAAACTCGACCTCACGGATCCCCCCTGAGCCTAATTTAATATTATTGTGCAATCCTCGACGGCGCACCTCGCTACTGATCATTGATTTCATCCGCCGTAATGACTGGATGGCGCTAAAGTCGATATAGCGACGGAACACAAAAGGCCGTAGCATCTGGCGCAGCTCCTGATACTGGCTAAAGCTCTCGCGTCCCATCACCCGTGCCTTGATCATGGCATAGCGTTCCCAGTCACGGCCCTGCTCTTGATAATAATCTTCCAGCGCGGCATAACTCATCACCAGCGGGCCACTATCACCAAATGGCCGCAAACGCATATCCACCCGATAGCAAAAGCCATCATAAGTCTGCTGATCAAGCGCTTTGATAAGCCGCTGACCCAGGCGAGTGAAAAACTGGGCATTCGACAGACTACGACGCCCCCCCTGAGTGTCACCATTCTCCGGGTAGGTAAAAATAAGATCGATATCAGACGAAAAATTCAGCTCGCCGCCCCCTAACTTTCCCATTCCGAGGATCAGCATCGGCTGCGCTTCTCCTGCCGCATTCATGGGGGTTCCCCACTCATTACAGCTCTGAGCATATAACCAATGGTAGGCTTCCATAATAATCGCCTCAGCCAGCTGCGATAAATGGGCGAGGCTCTGCGCTAACGAGGCTTCAGCGGTAAAATCTCGCCAGGCAATCCAGACCATTTCACGACATCGAAATTGGCGTAACACACGCAATAAGCTGGTCTCATCGACCACTGCTGTCAGTAATGCGGCTAACTCGGAACGATAAATGGTGCACCGTTCCTCCTGATCAAGGTGATCATTGAGCCAAGGCAGTAAGCTGACATCTCGAGCAATCGAGGTGGTAATAAAATCGCTGTATCCCAACACCTGCCGGAGCGATTCAAGACGATGGGCAGACCAATTTGCAATGCCTTCTGGTTGACTCTGGGCAACTTTATCCCAAGCTTTTTCCATCGCTGTATTGATCAGATTTTGCGGGATCATAGTGGTTCCTTTTACTGTTATACGGCAGGTCAATCTTACGTCGCCCCACCATAGCACAACGCCCGCAAAGGCGGGCGTTGTATCATGGGGCTTGGGAGCTGAATGTGCCAAAGCCCACAAACGGGTATTACGGTTACTGGATCCCCGAATGTAGTCTCTCTTAGCGGTCACTCATTTAAACATGAAAAGCCTGTATTTTACCTTCTAAGTCAGCGGCATGCTCTTGCATTACATCTGAGGTTTCAGATAACTCAGTCACCACCACCACTGACGCCTCTACCAACTCTCGCACATTGGTCAAGTTCTGGTTCATCTCCCCAGCAACTGTACTCTGCTGCTCTGCGGCTGATGCTATCTGGAAGTTCATGTCGTTAATATTTCTGACTTGCTCGACTATCTTATCAAGTTCGCCTCCTGCGCTGGTGATCAATGCCACCCCTTCCGCCGCTTCAACCACACTCTGCTCCATCAAGCTCACCGCCTGCTGCGCACTGTTTTGCAACTGGGTGATCATATCCTGAATTTCGACGGTTGCGGTCTGGGTTCGCTGGGCTAGGTTGCGCACCTCATCCGCTACCACGGCAAATCCGCGTCCGGCATCACCGGCGCGAGCCGCTTCAATGGCCGCATTCAGTGCCAACAGGTTCGTCTGCTCAGAGATACTCTGAATCGTGACAATGACGCTACCAATCTGATCGACCCGCACTTCCACCTGATTAACCGCACCAGCAGACTGGCTAATATCTTGTGATAATTGATTGATGGTCTCTATCGTCTGTGCAACAAATTGTTGTCCCTGCAACGCTTGCTGAGAAGTACCTTCCGTCGCACTAGAAGCTTCTCGCGCATGATCCGCCACCGTTTTCACAGTCTGGCTCATCTCACTCATGGCCGCCGCAAGCTGATCAATTTCATTAAACTCTTCCTGCGCCGATTCTTTGGTCTCAACCATGCTGATCGACATCACTTCAGCCAGACCCGACAATTCTCCGGCAACATCGCGCTGGTTACAAATCACATCACGCAACTGCACACGGGTTTTATCCAGCTCTAGCGCCAGATCACCAAACTCATCTCGGCACCCCATATCAATGGGCTGGGACAGATCACGGCTAGCCAAACGCTGGATACTGCCTGCTAAATAACGCATTTGGCGCAACATAAGGCCAGAACCACCGAGTAAAATCACCACAAATGCGATAATTATCAACATCGTTTGCCAAGCGACCTGAGTCAGATATTGTTGGTAATAACTGTCAGCCTCTGACGCGGGCTGAGAAGCCACCACCACCCAATTATTCTTTGGCAGTTCCACTGCATATTCAAACCGAGACTGGTCATCAAGCACTAATATGCCAGCGCCACTAAACTGCTGCAGCGCCTGATTTAAACTAACTTGACCATCAATATTCCCAGCCAACCCAGCCAATGTATTGGCAGCAGGGTGACCGAGCACCTTATTACTATCGCGCTCAACCAAATAAACGTACGCCCCAGCCCCCATTGCCGAGGCCTGCGCGGTCACTACCTGCTCGGCCACTGCGGCGCCTTGCTGACTGTCCAACAATATGTTCTGGAGCACCGCTGCTGTCGACTGTGCTTGCTCTTTAGCCCGATCTTGCTGAATATCCAAAACAGCCTGATAAAAGGTATTCGCATCCCATAACTGCTTCCCCACCAGCAAAATGGTGCTGAAGACCATTAAGAGTACCAACTTGGGAATTAGCCTGATGTTACTTAGCCCTTGCTCCCATGGTTTGAAAACCATTTTGGTCATAGCGAATCTCCATATATATTCTTTACAAGGCTCTGCGCTGTCCATAGCATGACATACTGCCACTGACATCACGGAGGGAAAACAGCTCCTCGGTGCGTACTCAATCTTTAGAAAAATTATTTTTTGCACCGAAATATCTTTACATTCTAACCCTCTAGAAAGATTAACAAACATTTAATGATGAAAAAGATCGACGCCGTCAAATATGATCTCAATCCGATGAGCCTGATGGCTCTCATTCTCTCCTTCCTCTCGCTAACGATTGTCACGTCGATGATTTTTCTGCCACACGGCAGCGAGGCCTACATCCTGCTACTCGGTATCGATACCTTTATCTGCTTACTGTTTTGGTGCCAACTCTTAGCGGACTTTTTCCGCAGCCCAGAAAAAACACTTTATCTTAAAACTCACTGGATCGATTTCGTGGCCAGCATCCCGGTTATCGAGCCTTTTCGGTTTGCCCGACTATTACAAATCTTCCGGGTGATCCGCCTGATTCGCTCCAGTCACCATGTCCTTAACCAAATTCGACAAAATCGTCGTGAAGCCACAATCGCCACCATTTTTTTATTACTGACCATACTGGTTACAGTGGGATCCTCCATGATGCTGATCCTCGAAGGAGAAGATCCAGGATCTAACATTAAGAGTGCGGGTGATGCGCTATGGTGGGTATTTGTGACCATTTCCACTGTCGGCTATGGCGATCACTATCCCGTTACCCTGATGGGCAAAACATTGGCGGCAGTGATCATTATCTGTGGCGTGGCGTTATTCGGGATGGTGGCCGGTCTGATCAGCTCAATTATTACGGATCCGGAGCAACAATTAGAGAAAGACGCCAAGCGTCATGAACAAGAGTGGCAGCATATGCTGGCAAGGCAGGAACAACTGCTCGAACGGCTGGAGAGGATTGAGCAACAGCTCAACCAGCAAGCACCGAAGGAATAAGGGCCGAGTGTAGCGATTAGGAGCTAGGAGAGAGTGTAGAGGGGCAAGATTAGAGATTCTAGGCCCTCGAGGAGAAGCTAAAGGCACGAAATGGAATATTCTGAATTCTAGACTCGAAACGAGATATGTGCGCCTACAAAATAACCTGCCGACACATGTCGGCAGGTTCACTAATAGAGCAATCGCTGAGAGTTAAGGCCAGTACGGTGCCAGTTCAATCCCAATTTGACGCGTCTGATCCATCGCATGGATCAGTGACTCTTCTTTGCGCATCAACCATTTCTCAACCTGACGACGCTCTTCCTCGTCATCCTGCAAGGCGATCAAAGCCCGAATAGGTTCAAGCTGGCGCAAATCGTCAATGCCTTGCAGCAAATCAAGCCATGGCATTCGAAACAACTTACGCTTTTCTTCATCGTACAAGTCGGCAAAACTCAGGCCGCTCATTAGATTTCGAAGCAAACGTGGCTGCTGATCAAGGTAATCAATCCGGTTAAGCTGACGCTCTACGGGGAACACGTCCAGCAATTCTTGCCAAGAGCGTGCCAGCATCATATCGGCAAACCCTTTGGCATTGTCTGCTAAGCGGGCACTCGCCTTATCATCAAGAAACGGCTGCCAGCCTCGACTCAGGATCCAGCGGCTCAAATCGAGCAGTAAGCCACAATAGCGAGCTGACTCAATAAGCTGTAGCGTTTCCTGTGGCTCCGGCAGATCCTCCTGACGAACCTCAAGCTGTTTCATCAATGCCTTACGATTATCCAGCTTGCGCAGCGCATTGCCTTTTTCAGCCAAAAGATAACGGATACCTGCAGATTCAGACAACCAATCCAGCTCACCCTCAAGCCATTGAAGCTCTTGACGCAGCAATGCACTGGCCCGGCGAGGAATCATGCCACCAAACGTCACTAAAGACTGGCGGAGCAAGCCTAATGCCTGCTGAATTTGCTCAAGAGCAGTCGCCTCTTGGCGCTCAGCAAAAATTTGTTCATGGTAATGCCAATGCTCAAGGGCATGTTCAAGGGTTTTGACAAAAACGCCCTCAACACTCTCATCACCATTGAGGTGTACACTGGTCAATGGCTTGACCATATCGCCCTGATAATCAGCAGCCAAACGATAACCACGGGCAGCCTTACTCAGGTTGCCAAGTCGCATTCCACCCTCGGTGCATAATTCGCGCGCAAGGGTAAACAGCGCATCCGTTTGGCCAGATTTCAGCTCCAACTCTACTTCACAAATCGGGAATGTTTTGCCATTAGCTCGCACTTCCCCTTGATCAAAAGCCAACTCAACTTGGCTACCATCAGGCATAGCGACTAACCATTGCTGACGGACAAAATCAGTTGAAAATAGAGGGTTTAATTGTTTCTGTACCTGATCGAGATCAAACCCGTCGGGCCAAGCCGCAACCGGATGAAGTGAAAGATCAGGCTCGGTGCCATTGGTTTCAGCATTGTATTCTGGTCGTTGGTGTAAACCTGCGACCACACGTCCAGCTGTCTTCAATGTTTGAACAAATACATCATCAAAACGACGGACCCGAAGGCCGATATCATATTGTCGAAGAATTTGGTCTGGGGTGTCGAAGTAGACATTGCCTAGCTCACGACGACTTTGCTGCAGAATCTTGAATTCGCTAATTTTGCGTAATAATTGACTCGAAAATTCTGGTGAGACGAAAAACTTCAGTTCTATCTCGGTTTCCATAATTGTACCTATAAACAGGGGCAAACCAAGGATATTGGCAATTGCGTTTAGGGGCAAGTACGAAGAAAGAGAAACCAAACCTTGAACGAAATTAATTCCCCTATACTTACTTATGCGTTAACATGCGCGCCTCAATGACCATCGTTCAAGAATTCGCCAATAAAGGCTCTTTCTAGGTTATTCGGCTATGCCAGTAAATACAATTATGGGGCTCTTTGCTAAATCCCCAATCAAACCATTGCAACGTCACGTTACTCGCGTAAATGAATGTTGCGAACTGCTCGTCCCTTTCTTCGCAGCCTGTAAGGCGGGTGACTGGGATCAGGCGACCATCCTACGGGAGCAAATTTCGCAGCTTGAAAAAGATGCGGATGTGCTCAAGCGTGAGATCCGTCTGAAACTTCCTCGTGGCCTGTTTATGCCAGTCGATCGGACTGACATGCTCAGCCTGCTTACCCAACAGGATAAACTTGCCAACTTGGCTAAAGACATCGCTGGTCGAGTCTTAGGCCGTCAGTTGCAAATTCCTTCTTCAATGTACCCTGACTTTGTTGCCTACGTTCAACGTTGTCTCGACGCCGCCAATCAGGCAAGTCGTGTCATTAACGAACTGGACGAACTCCTAGAGACTGGCTTTAAGGGAAGGGAAGTGACGCTTGTTGCTGAGATGATTAACCAACTGGATGTTATCGAAGATGATACAGACAGTATGCAAATCAAACTTCGTCAACAGCTTATGTCTATCGAAGATCAATACAATCCGGTAGATGTCATGTTCCTGTACAAGATCCTCGAGTGGATTGGCGGTATTGCTGATCAGGCGCAACGCGTCGGCTCGCGTCTTGAAATCATGCTTTCGCGATCTTAGCGAAATATGTAACGATAACAAGGTTTTACAATGGAAATCCTGGCTAACTACGGCACCATGATCATTATGGTGGCGGCTTTTTTTGGTCTTTTGATGGCAATTGGTATTGGTGCAAATGATGTTGCCAATGCAATGGGTACTTCAGTAGGCTCAAAAGCGTTAACAGTTAAACAAGCAATCATCATTGCGATGATTTTCGAATTCGCTGGTGCTTATCTTGCCGGTGGTGAAGTAACCGATACCATCCGTAAGGGTGTAATCGATATGGCTTATTTTACTGATAAACCAGAAATTTTGGTTTACGGTATGATGTCGGCGCTATTGGCTGCTGGTACATGGCTACTGCTCGCGTCTTACATGGGCTGGCCTGTATCAACTACGCACTCTATCATTGGTGCGATCATCGGTTTTGCTTGTATTTCTGTCGGAACTGAAGCTGTAGCTTGGTCGTCAGTACAAGGTATTGTGGGTAGCTGGCTGATTACCCCGCTGATCTCCGGTATCTTTGCTTATTTGATCTTCATTAGTGCTCAGCGCTTAATCTTTGATACAGATAACCCTTTGAAAAATGCAAAGCGTTTTGTTCCTGTTTATATGTTTATCACTGCGATGGTCATTGCGTTGGTAACTATCAAAAAAGGTTTGAAACATGTCGGTTTGCATCTATCAAGCGGTGAAGCATGGGTTGCCTCTATCGCGGTTTCAACGATTGTAATGATCTTTGGTTACATCTACATCAGTAAGAAATACACTGACGACGGCACCTCTGTTGATAGCAACGGTTATGCTGGTGTTGAACGTGTATTTAGCTTGTTGATGGTTGTAACTGCCTGTGCCATGGCATTTGCCCATGGTTCAAATGATGTTGCTAACGCGATCGGTCCACTATCTGCAGTTGTTTCAACTGTACACAGTATGGGTCAAATCGCTGAACAAACGACGATGGCATGGTGGATCTTACCATTAGGTGGTGTCGGTATTGTGATTGGTCTTGCGACCATGGGTCACAAAGTGATGGCAACAGTGGGTACCGGTATTACCGAACTTACCCCTAGCCGTGGCTTTGCCGCTCAGCTAGCAACAGCATCAACGGTTGTATTGGCATCCGGTACAGGCTTACCTATCTCTACCACCCAAACTCTGGTTGGTGGTGTCATTGGTGTTGCCTTTGCTCGCGGTATTGCGGCACTAAACCTTGGTGTAGTACGTAATATTGTGGCATCTTGGGTTGTCACTCTACCCGCTGGCGCTCTACTCGCAGTCATTTTCTTCTATTTGATGCAAGCGGTATTTGGCTAAACCTGGCTCAGGTTAAAAAGAGGGAGGCTTTGCCTCCCTCTTTTCTTGCACCCGCGGCACAAAATTCTTACTATTTGTGTTCTCGAGAAAACAGGCTCTCCAAGGAATTAAATTGTGAAGCACTTAATCAGCTTACTTTTACTGGCTTTCGCAGTGGTCACCCTCCCTGCACAAGCCGAACAGAGTCGGTATATTTCCGATGACTTGTTCACTTACATGCACAAAGGCCCAAGTAACCAATTTCGTATTATTGGCAGTGTAAATGCCGGTAGTAAAGTTGCACTCCTGACCACAAACAAAGATACGGGCTTCAGCCAAGTGCGTGACAGCCGTGGCCGTGTCGGTTGGGTTAACTCCGATTTTATCTCTAAGCAAATGGGCCTGAAAGAACGCGTCCCTGCGCTTGAGAAAGAACTAACAGCAGTGAAAGCGTCGCTTACCGATGCCCTGCAATCGGGTGATGAAAAAGTAGTGACGCTACAAAGCTCACTCAAAACACGCACAGAGCAAATTACTGATCTAGAAGCTCAGAATGGTCAGCTCAATGAACAACTCATGACCTCTCAAGCAGAGATCCGTGAACTACGTGCCAAAATCGACACCCAAAAGAACGATCTGCTAATGCGATGGTTCACCTACGGTGGCATGGTTGCTGGCGGCGGTCTGCTCCTTGGTTTGGTTCTGCCACACCTGATCCCGCGCCGTCGTAAGCGCAATAACGGCTGGGCTTAATCCCCAACCACAGAGACAAAAAAAGGCAGCCTCGCTGCCTTTTTTTATATCAACTCGCGACATTGTCTACCATTCAGACAGTGCCGGCATGGAGACCAGATAGGAATCAAAATCAAACACCACCGTTCGCGGTTTAATCTGGCGCAAGACCACCCCCGGCGCTATCTCGTCCCCTTCAAACGCTTCTTTGCCATTGACCTTAACCCATCGACTGTCGGGCGTGCTCGAATAGATATGGGTCTGGAAATTCAAGGTCGGAATCCGGTTTTGTACCGTCGCGGGTAGCTCTCCGATAGCTATCGGTTCTGGCTCTGAACCACGTTGGCTTACATCCTCCCCTTCCCGCTCCTCCTGCAACAACTGTGGCAACGGCTCATCATCGCCTTTCGTGGCCGCAATGGCTGAACGTAAGTGAGAGGCGATTTCCGGCGACAGTTGAGAATAGTCAATTTCCTCCAGATCCCAGCTATCAGCCTTTGACGGTACGGTTTTTAGCTCAGGCACTGACGCCTCACGCCCCTTCACCGCGTCAGAAGCCTGACTGGCGACGCTTGGGGACAACGAGGCCTGTGGCATGGTATATCGGTTACTGCCGCTTTGCAGGCGAGGCAATGCCTCGGTATATAACGTCGGATACGATAAATGTTCGATCCCAACGGGATAACGTGGCGTTGGCTGTAAGGATGCAGGCAGCACACCATCAACCGAAACCGAAGGACTTATCACCGGAGCCTGAGTACTGACCACCAGGTCAGTCGCTGCAGCGCGATTGAGCGGTGACTGTGCAGGAGTCTCCCCCTGAGCGTAGATCCCGGCATACACCGACACCCCGATCACCGGGATGGCAAAACACAATGCCGCCATACGCCAGCTTGATCTGGTCGATGTCGTACTACGGTAGTCAGCCGTCCCTCCCGCTCTTCCTTGTGTCAATGGTTGCGCTGAGCGATGAGATTCTGACTGAGTAAGCGAGGATAATAATTTAGACATTAGCTTTTCTCCGGTTGCAGAGTGGGTCCCGGCAAATTCAACGCTGAATCAATTACCATCAGCGTACGAGGCCCGGCAATACCATCAACCGACAAGTCCTGAGCCCGCTGAAAACGCCGTAGCTTATCAAGCAGCCCTTGCTCAAAAGTATCCTGGTGATCAGGCATCAGCCCCAACAAGCTGCTGAGTTGACGATCCAACCACGCGACCCGCGGGCCTTGTTGCCCGTATCGAATGGCGGTTTTATCCCCTAACGGCGGTCGCCACAGCAAGGTATATTGGCCATTCCACCGCTCGGTTAACCAGCGAGGGCTCACGGCAATGCGCTCACCGGCCAGCAGTAGCTCGACCGTATCCTGACGGATAGCGTACAAGGTGACAAAATAGTTGGCTCCATCGGGCTCACGTAACGTCAAAATCGCAGGCCGGTTAATCAACCCCAACTGCTCAAGCGTGCCATTGCCACTGTAACAACTCAGGCCAACACGACCACTTGACTCACAATTGGCCTGATTAAGACGGGTATCATAGCCCCATAACTGATACATGACTTGCATCGCTTTGCGTTCAGAGCTCGCCTGCTTTACAGTGGCTTGCCAACGCTGTAATGCATCTGCCGCGGCTTGGTTTACACCTTGAACCGTTGTGACCGGAACTTGAGATGCTTCCACTCGGAGCTGCGGTTCGGCGCCTAGTCGCTCAACCTGCGTCTCTGCCGCCGTATGCTCGCTCATCGCCGGTAACCAGCCTTGCCAGTAGCTCACCCCTAATGCCACCATCACCCCGGCAGCTAACGATAAAAGCGGCAAGACTCTGTGCGATCCTGTCTTGGCTTGCAGCGGTGGGTGAGAGGGCAGCTGCCAGCTCAACACCTCTTCACATGCCTGAGCAACGGTCTCTTTATCAATTTTGTGCATCATTTTCTGATAAGCCAACTGCATCGCCTTATCACACACCAAATTAATCAATCGAGGGATCCCACCGGTCGCTTTAGCGATCTGCACAGTCTGCGCTGGCGCAAAAACCGGATGCAGGCAATCAACCGCCCGCAACCGGTAATTGATGTATTCACTAACCTCTTCAAGGGTCAGGGGCAGTAAATGGTAACGGGAGGTGATCCGCTGAGCTAACTGACGTAACCTCTCTTGCTGTAACAGTTGTTGCAGCTCTGGCTGGCCAACCAGCACCACCTTCAGTAATTTAGTACTGTCTGTCTCCAAATTGGTCAGTAACCGCAGTTGCTCAAGCACATCCGGCATCAAATGCTGTGCTTCATCAATCAAGAGCAGGGTTTGTTTCCCCGCCTGATGATTCGCCAAAAGATGCTGGTAAATCCCATCCGTCAGCACTTTAGTGCTCGCATTTTCCGGATAGGAAATGGTTAACTCATCACTCAAGGCTGCCAACAGTTCATGGGTGGATAGCGACGGATTAAGGATCACCGCGACCTGTGTCGCCTGAGGCAGGCGTGGCACCAATGCCCGCAACACGGTTGTCTTTCCCGTGCCGACCTCCCCGGTTAACAAGCCAAAGCCTCCACCGCCCCCCATACTGCCCAACATATGAGTTAATGCCTCACGGTGACGATCACTCAAATAGAGAAAACGTGCGCTGGGGACAATAGAAAATGGCGCTTCCGAAATCCCGAAAAATTCCTTATACATGCTAGCTTGTCTCGTGTTTGGCCAGTGAGCAAAATGACCTCTACGTTACCTGTACCCCGCCTGAATGTATAGCCCTAAGCCTTTATCATCATAGGGCTTAGCCCCATTTCTGCATCCGGGCCTACAGCGTTTTGGTCATAATTTGGGTATAATAAAAATGTGGCAATTGGCCAAAACAGAGCATTTAAGGAGATACCATTGCAGACTTATTTGGTGGGAGGAGCTGTTCGAGATACCCTATTGGGATTACCCGTCAAAGATCAAGACTGGGTCGTTGTGGGCGCAACTCCTACGCAGATGCTTGCCCAAGGATTCACCCAAGTCGGCAGTGATTTCCCCGTTTTTCTCCACCCTAAAACCAAACAAGAACATGCCCTCGCCAGAACCGAACGTAAATCCGGGGCGGGCTATACCGGGTTTGTGTGCTATTCCGCCCCAGATGTCACGCTTGAACAAGATCTGATGCGCCGGGATCTAACCATTAATGCTATCGCCAAAGCTAATGATGGCTGCCTTATTGACCCATACAACGGCCAACAAGATCTTACCGACCGGGTATTGCGCCATGTCTCTCCGGCATTCAGCGAAGATCCACTGCGTGTGTTACGGATAGCCCGCTTTGCCGCTCGCTTTGCTCACCTCGGCTTTCACATCGCCCCTGAAACCATGGCCTTAATGCAAGATATGGTGGTCGCTGGCGAACTGGCCGCTCTCACGCCAGAACGCGTCTGGATGGAATGGGAGAAATCCCTTCACAGCGCCCATCCGGAAGTCTTTCTCACTGTACTACGCCAATGCGGCGCACTGAGTGTCGTGATGCCGGAAATTAACGCCCTGTTCGGTGTGCCACAACCTGAAAAATGGCATCCCGAAATTGACTGTGGCATCCACACCTTGCTGGTTGCTGCACAAGCGGCCCAACTCAGCGATTCTCTGGTCATCCGTTTTTCTGCCCAAGTCCATGATTTGGGCAAAGCGCTCACCCCAGAAGCTGAGTGGCCTAGTCATAAAATGCACTGCCAAACCGGGCTAAAAGCCATTCGTGAGCTCTGCCAACGGTTGCGGATCCCCAATGACTACCGAGATACGGCACTGATGATCTGCGCGCAACATACCAAAATCCACTCGGCAGCCGAGCTACGCCCGGCAACCTTTATCAGCATCTTCGACCAGATTGATGCCTGGCGAAAACCCGAGCGCGTTGCACAACTCGCCCTCTGCTGTCGCGCTGATGTGCGTGGTCGCACTGGATTTGAACAAGAAGCCTACCCACAAGCAGATATTCTGCAGGGTGCATTTGCCGCGGCCCTTACCGTCAAGGTGAAACCCATTGTTGACGCGGGCTTCACCGGGCAAGCGATCAAACAGCAGTTAGGGCTGCAACGCACTGAAGCCGTAAAACAAGCACTCATGACACTGCGTTAAGCGGAATGACTCAGTAGCTCCTACCAGATCAGCCCAGTTAGCAAATAGCCCAGCATCTCGCTGGGCTATTTTGATCCACGCCTCGGCAGGCGCAGCATGGGCAAAAAACGAATCTATTGACGTTTAGTGGCTCAGCAGGAAAGCCACCAAACCAAAGCCCAGTAACAAACGGTAAAGCACAAACGGTAACATACCAAGGCGGGTAACTAATTTCAAAAACACGTGGATACAGGCATACGCACTGACAAATGACACCGAGATACCAATTGCTAACACATTTAACTGAATCGGCGCGCCACTGCTTACCAAACCCAGACTCAGGTAGCCACCAGCTAACAATATGATTGGAATCGACATTAAAAATGAAAAACGCGCCGCCGCTTCACGGGTAAAGCCCAAGTACAACGCCGCCGTCATGGTCGCGCCAGAACGAGAGGTCCCCGGGATCATTGCAGCAGCCTGTGACAGACCAATAAACAGTGAGCGTTTCCAATCAGCTTGGTATTCATCATCTTGCTGTGTCGCACGGGTATCGACCCACCACAGCAGCAGACCAAATACGATAGTGGTAACCGCAATCACCCATGCCGAGCGCAAGTACAGTTCAATGATGTCTTTCATGAACAAGCCGAATATACAGGCCGGAATGGTCGCTATCACGATCATCCATGCCAATTTCGACTCTGCATTGTACTGTTTCTTAAATATCGATCCGAACCACGCGGATAACAGTGACACCACTTCTTTACGGAAATAGCCGATCACTGCCAGCAAGGTGCCGACATGCACCGCCACATCAAACACTAAACCTTGATCGGCCCAGCCAAAGATCGCTGAAGGTAAAATCAGGTGAGCGGAGCTCGATATGGGTAAAAACTCGGTCAATCCCTGAATAAGGGCCAAAATAAACGCTTCAAAATGACTCATAATTGTCCTTAAATTACAAAACCTTCCACTGGCCAAAGCGCCTGTTCACGATCAAATTCCTGCCATAACTGGGTAACCGTTCGGCCATCCCCGGGGATCGTTCGATCGGGACACAACGCCATTAGCGGTAATATTACAAAAGCAAATTTAAAGATATCAGAACGCGGCAGAACGGGGGCATCTTCACGTACTTCATCACCATACAACAAGATATCAAGATCTAACGTACGGCTTTGGTGCTTCACCGCGGTTGGCGAGCGACCATATTGCAGCTCTAGCGACTTCAGTGTTTGTTGCAATTGCTCAAGTGATAATGATGTGCTGAGGGCAACCACACAATTGTAGAAATTAGGGCCATCAAAACCAACAGGTTCTGCCTCAAAGATCGGGGAGATCTGACAGTCATCACCTAGCTGCCTGAGCTCGGCTATCGCCGCATGAATATGGTAATCCCGCTCGATATTCGACCCCAGGCTAATATACACAGTGATCACTTACTGCCTCGCTCGATCACTACACCAACGCCGCGAGCATTCGCAACCGCCCCCGGCTTGGTAACCCGTACCCGAAGCCATGGCACGGCAAACTGCGCCATAATCAAATGAGCAACTTCTTCGGCTACCCGCTCAACCAGTAAAAACCGGCCATTCTGAATATGACTCGTTACGGCATCGCTGACGGCGGCATAATCCAGCGCCAGTGTCACATCATCATGCTCTGCTGCTGGGCGGTTGTCGTGTGCCATTTCCAGATCAAGCACCAGTTTCTGCTTGATGGTCTGCTCCCAGTCATACACCCCAATGGAGGCGATAACCTCAAGCTGTTCGATAAATACTGAATCCATGTTCAATCGCTAATAATGTTAGAGGTCGGATACCTAATGTGAGCAAAAACGCGTATTATCAGGTCATAATCGTCGATAATTAGTATGACGTTGATTTCAAAGCTCATCATGTTGCCTATGAGCCAAGGGCTAGCACTATACCATATGGCAGCCAAAGCGAAATAATAGACCAAGGATTTAATCGGTGAGTCACACCACCAGCAACAGGAACTCTGCATGACACCATTCGTACTTTTGATCATTATTGGTGCCTATCTACTTGGCTCGATCTCAAGTGCCGTTCTGATCTGCCGTATATACGGTCTTCCAGATCCCCGCGAGTCCGGTTCCGGTAATCCGGGAGCGACCAATGTCCTTCGACTCGGTGGACGCGGCGCGGCCGCTACCGTACTGTTCTGCGATATCCTCAAAGGTATGCTGCCTGTCTGGCTAAGCTATTTACTCGACGTCAACCCCTTTATGCTGGGTATCATCGGCATCGCAGCTTGCCTCGGCCATATCTATCCGTTGTTTTTTCATTTTCGAGGGGGGAAAGGAGTCGCGACAGCACTGGGGGCATTGGCCCCAATCGGCTGGGATCTGAGTGGCATGTTAATTGGCACTTGGCTGATCACCGTACTGGTTTTCGGCTACTCATCGCTCGGTTCACTGGTAACCGCATTGGCGGCACCGTTATTTACTTGGTGGGTTAAACCAGAATACACCATGCCTGTCGCGATGTTGTCATGCCTGATCGTACTGCGCCACAATGACAATGTACGACGACTATTAGAAGGAAAAGAAACCAAGATCTGGGATAAATTCAACCGCGCAAACAAATCCGTCCCCCCGCAAGAGTAATCCCCTTTGAAGGTCGTCGCTCACGCAGTTGAGCGTATTCATACACCAAATGCCCAGCGTACCGTTCAGTCTTATTCGCTGATCGGTTTTAGCTGGTTGATCGGCCAGCGCGGGTAAGCCTTCACGCCAAGATCCATGGTTTCCTGATTCTTTAACCGCTGCATACCAGCGTAAGCGATCATCGCACCATTATCCGTGCAGAATTCAGTACGAGGATAAAACACGTCACCTTTCAGGTTCGTCATCAGCACTGCAAGCTGCTCTCGCAAGTAGGTATTGGCACTCACGCCGCCAGCAATGACTAAGCGCTTGTAACCCGTTTGCTTTAGCGCACGCTTACATTTTATCGCAAGGGTATCAACGACTGCCTCCTGAAAGGCAAAAGCGATATCAGCACGCGTCTGATCATCATCCTCGTTGGCTCTAATCGTGTTCGCGGTAAAGGTTTTTAATCCTGAAAAACTGAAATCTAACCCCGGACGATCGGTCATTGGTCGAGGAAACTTAAAACGCCCCTTAGTACCATGTTCAGCCAATTTAGCCAAACGTGGGCCACCCGGGTAATCGAGCCCCATCAGCTTAGCGGTCTTATCAAATGCTTCGCCCGCGGCATCGTCAACCGACTCACCCAAGATCTCGTATTCGCCGATCCCTTTCACGTCAACCATCATGGTATGACCACCAGAAACCAACAACGCCACAAACGGGAACGCTGGTGGATGCTCTTCTAGCATCGGAGCCAACAAATGACCTTCCATGTGGTGAACAGCAACAGCAGGTAGGTTCCATGCATAGGCCAGGCTACGACCAATCGTTGCCCCCACCAGTAGCGCGCCGACCAATCCTGGTCCCGCCGTATAGGCCACACCATCCAGATCAGCAGGGGTCAGCCCAGCGTCTTTCAGAGCCGCTTTGATCAGCGGAATCGTCTTCTTCACATGATCGCGAGAAGCCAGCTCTGGCACCACGCCACCATAGTCAGCATGGAGCTTTACTTGGCTGTAAAGTTCATGTGCCAAAAGGCCTTTCTCATCATCGAAAATAGCCACGCCTGTTTCGTCACAGGAGGTTTCGATGCCCAGTATACGCATAACAACCTCTATACTTATGGTAATTGGGGGCAATACTACCGCCCTTGACAGAAATTAACCAGTTCGGGGTTGTAGAATGCTTTACAAATGCCCCCAGATCAGATTAGAATTTCGCACCATTTTTAATCAGCTGACATTTCTATGATCGTCAGCGTTAATGAATCACTCTGAGGTGAGTATTACATGCCAGTAATCAAAGTACGTGAAAACGAACCGTTTGACGTAGCACTACGTCGTTTCAAGCGCTCTTGCGAAAAAGCAGGTATCCTTTCTGAAGTTCGTCGTCGTGAGCACTTCGAAAAGCCTACTACTGTACGTAAGCGTGCTAAAGCAGCGGCAGTTAAGCGTCACCTGAAAAAATTGGCTCGCGAAAACGCGCGTCGCGTTCGTCTGTACTAATCTAACGATTAACAGAAGGATTGCGTTATGACTCTGATCGAACGTCTTAAAGACGAACAAAAGGCAGCAATGAAGGCGAAGAATAAACCTCGCCTTGGTGCTATCCGTCTGGTTCTTGCCGCCATTAAACAGCGCGAAGTTGACGAAAAGATCACTCTTTCCGAAGACGATGTGCTGGCAGTGTTAACCAAGATGGTAAAACAACGCCGCGATTCTATTGCTCAATACGAAGCAGCAGAACGTCAGGATCTTGCCGATATCGAACATGCTGAAATCAGCGTACTGGAAGAGTTTATGCCACAGCCATTGAGCGATGACGAAGTCGTTGCTTTGTTGGATGCGGCTATTGCCTCGACCGGTGCTGCCAGCATGCAGGACATGGGCAAACTGATGGGCGTACTTAAGCCTCAAATTCAGGGTCGTGCCGATATGGGTAAAGTTAGCCAACTCGTGAAAGCGAAACTCGGTTAATCCCAACCCTAATTCTGCAACAAGCCGTGCAATCCTGTTTCGGAACGCGCGGCTTGTTTGTATTTTGCTGCCAGAGATTTTACACTGGCATCAAATCAAAGTGTTATCCAACACCATAACCTTTTGCTTTGATCTCCTCTTCACCGACTCTCAGGTAACACGCACTCTATGGCAGGAAAAATCCCACGCACCTTTATCGATGAGCTGATCTCAAGGCATGACATCGTAGATATCGTGGATGCCAGAGTGAAGCTCAAGAAAAAGGGCAAAAACTTCGGTGCATGCTGCCCATTTCATAACGAGAAAACCCCTTCGTTTTCAGTTAGCCAAGAAAAACAGTTTTATCACTGTTTCGGCTGTGGAGCCCATGGCAACGTACTGGATTTCGTGATGGAGTTCGACCGGCTGGAGTTTGTCGAGGCCATCGAAGAACTCGCCTCCCAGCTCGGTTTGGAAGTGCCGCGCGAGCAAGGCAGTGGTGGCGGGCAAGCCACCCGCAGCAAAGAAAAAATTGGTCTCTATGAGACCATGGGGAAAATCGCCCAGTTCTATCAGTCCCAGCTTCGCAACCAAGAAGGAAAGGTCGCGATCGACTACCTCAAGGGCCGCGGGCTTTCAGGTGAAATAGTACAGAAATTCGGTATTGGCTTTATCCCCGACCAATGGGATCTGGTCCGTAACCGCTTCGGCCGCGATGCCGAGGCTCAGGAAGCACTGGTTACTGCCGGCATGCTGATCGAAAACGACAATGGCCGCCGTTATGACCGCTTCCGTGGTCGCGTGATGTTCCCGATCCACGACCGCCGAGGCCGGGTAATTGGCTTTGGTGGTCGCGTACTGGCTGACGGTACCCCGAAATACCTCAACTCGCCCGAAACTCCGCTGTTCCACAAAGGACGAGAGTTATACGGCCTGTATGAAGTACTGCAAACTTACCGTGAACCCGAGCGGCTATTGGTTGTCGAAGGATATATGGACGTCGTAGCACTTGCCCAGTTTGGGGTCGACTATGCCGTCGCCTCGCTCGGCACCGCCACCACCAGCGATCACATTCAAACCTTGTTCCGCCAAACGAGCACAGTGGTTTGCTGTTACGACGGTGATAGAGCCGGCCGTGATGCTGCTTGGCGCGCTATGGAGCAAGCCCTGCCGTATCTCAATGACGGCCATCAGCTCAAATTCATGTTCCTGCCGGACGGCGAGGATCCTGATACCTATATCCGCCAGTATGGCAAAGACGGCTTTGAGCAACAGATCAACGAAGCGATGACGCTCTCTGAATTCATGTTCAATTCGCTCGTAGCCCAAGTCGACATGAGTAGTAAAGAAGGCAAAGCAAAACTGAAAACGCTGGCCAAGCCACTGCTTGAGAAAGTTGCTGGAGACACCTTACGAGAGTACCTACTCAACACACTAGGCTATAATTTAGGGTTACCACCTGATCAAATCAGGATCGAACTCAAACGGGATGAAACACAACAACATCGGCCACCTCAGACTGAAATCAAACGCACCCCGATGCGAGAAGTGATCGCTCTGCTGATTCAGCACCCGGAATTTGTTAACAGCCTTGAATTTGAGATGGCGGCTTTTGAAGGAATTGATGTTGCAGGACTAAATTTATTGATATCAATAGTTGAAAAATGCCGCATCAACCCCAATATAAAAACAGGCCAGTTGCTAGAGAGCTGGCGAGGAAGTAAAAGCGAAGGTATGTTGGCCCGATTGGCCGCCTGGGAGCTTCCCCTCAGTAAAGATGAGGACAATACTCTAGATGTATTTCTCGACGCAATGGACAAAGTAATCGACCAGTGCGTTAAACAACAAATCGAAAAGTTGCAGGCTAAATCGAATACCGTCGGCTTATCAGCCGAAGAGAAGCGGGAATTGCAGTTGCTGATACTCAATCGTCCTGGCTAGTATGTAGTCAACAATTACGAAATTTGTTATAATTATTGGTTTGCATCTCTGCATACCACACTCTCAATCAGACCCTAAGTTGGATATCGTCTATGGAGCAAAATCCGCAGTCACAGCTAAAGTTACTTGTTGCTAAAGGCAAGGAACAAGGCTATCTGACCTACGCCGAAGTAAATGACCATCTACCAGAAGACATCGTTGATTCTGATCAGGTGGAAGACATCATTCAGATGATCAATGATATGGGTATCAAGGTAGTAGAAACTGCCCCTGATGCCGATGATCTGATGATGACAGAAGACAATGCGGACGAAGACGCGATTGAAGCTGCAGCCCAAGCGCTTTCAAGCGTAGAGAGCGAAATTGGCCGTACCACTGACCCTGTTCGTATGTACATGCGTGAAATGGGGACGGTTGAACTCCTTACCCGTGAAGGCGAAATTGATATCGCTAAGCGCATTGAAGATGGTATTAACCAAGTTCAGTGTTCTGTTGCCGAATATCCAACCGCTATCGCGCACCTGCTTGAGCAATTCGACAAAGTTGAAGCAGACGAGCTTCGTCTGACTGACATTATTTCTGGCTTTATTGACCCGAACGAAGAAGAATCAGCAGCGCCTACAGCTACCCACATTGGTTCAGAGCTCAGCGAATCAGATCTTGAAGATGAAGACAAAGATCTTGAAGACGATGACGACGATGATGCTGAAGAAGAAGAAGACTCAGGCATTGATCCAGAACTGGCTCGCGAAAAGTTCGATGAACTGCGTATTGCCTACGAGACAATGGCACTGGCCATCAACACTCATGGCCGTCAGGATCCAAAAACTGAAGTCGCTATCGAAGCACTGTCTGATATTTTCAAACAGTTCCGTCTGATCCCTAAACAGTTCGACAAACTTGTAAGTTCACTACGCGACTCGATGGACAAAGTTCGTACCAACGAACGTCTGATCATGCGCATGTGTGTCGACAACAGTAAAATGCCAAAGAAAACCTTTGTTAGCCTCTTTGCCGGCAATGAAGGATCATCGGAGTGGATTGACGAAGCACTAAACTCAGGTAAACCGTACGCGGAACGCCTGAAGAACTACGAAGAAGAACTTCGTCGTGCTTCCTTGAAACTGCGTATTCTAGAGCAAGATACAGGTCTGTCGATTGAACGTATCAAAGACATCAGCCGTCGTATGTCTATCGGTGAAGCGAAAGCCCGCCGCGCGAAGAAAGAGATGGTAGAAGCGAACTTGCGTCTGGTTATCTCTATCGCGAAGAAATACACCAACCGTGGTCTACAATTCTTGGATCTGATCCAGGAAGGTAACATCGGTCTGATGAAAGCCGTTGATAAGTTTGAATACCGTCGTGGTTACAAGTTCTCAACCTACGCAACATGGTGGATCCGTCAGGCAATCACTCGCTCAATCGCTGATCAGGCGCGTACTATTCGTATCCCTGTACACATGATTGAAACCATCAACAAACTGAATCGTATCTCTCGTCAGATGCTTCAGGAGATGGGTCGTGAGCCACTGCCAGAAGAATTGGCAGAGCGCATGCAAATGCCGGAAGACAAAATCCGAAAAGTACTGAAGATTGCCAAAGAGCCAATCTCAATGGAAACCCCTATCGGTGATGATGAAGATTCGCACCTAGGTGATTTCATTGAAGATACCACGCTTCAGCTACCTATGGATGCAGCAACGGCAACCAACCTGCGCATGGCAACTAATGACGTACTGGCAGGCCTAACCCCACGTGAAGCCAAAGTTCTGCGTATGCGTTTCGGTATCGACATGAACACCGACCACACCCTAGAGGAAGTGGGCAAGCAGTTCGACGTTACCCGTGAGCGTATCCGTCAGATCGAAGCCAAAGCACTGCGTAAACTGCGTCATCCAAGCCGCTCAGATGTACTGCGCAGCTTCTTGGATGAATAACAGTAAGTGATTGCTTAACGTTATCGTAGATAGCTATCAATATCAAAACGGGCCTTTGGCCCGTTTTTTAATACAGGCCTTCCCTTACCCATCTTCCCCTTCTGTGCGCCAGATAGCGTTATTCATTTTTTACCGCCCTAACTGACTAAAAAGCAGACAAAACAATCACTTTATTCACTAGACATAGGGCAAACCATCCCCTATAATTTCCCGCACACTGGCCCCTTAGCTCAGTGGTTAGAGCAGGCGACTCATAATCGCTTGGTCCCCAGTTCAAGTCTGGGAGGGGCCACCAAATTCGTTCGTAAGAACAGAAAAGGCCGAAGCGGTGAATAACCGCTTCGGCCTTTTTGCATTTCTAAAATGCTATGCAGCAAACTCCTCTGGCGGTGAAGCCTTACCACACCAAACACATTCAATGTTTATTCTTGCTGCTTACGTTTCTGATTGGGGTCAAAGGCCAAAGCCATCTCATAAAATGTATCTTCCATGTCCCAGTTCCAGGCGAAGGGGGCTCCGGAAGTGCATAAGCTATAAAATCGCATCTGTTGATATTGCTGCTTTTTGAATGCCTTGTGCCGCAGATACAGGCTTCTTGCTGAAGTGGAAAAACCCAGCTGCTTTAATATCTGGCTGGCATGTTCACTGGCCGTTTCGGCGTTATCACACTCACAGTAGATGGCTTGCTCGGGCATTAAACGTTTTTGTTTTTCGACAAGTAGCGCCCCCAAGGTGCCTATCCATCGCCCTTTAGTACCGTTAAACAACCGCTTACGATTAAGGAGCCGGCTGACATTTTGTAAGAATATTTCGATGTCGTGTTTGTCAAAAGGCTTAGCCGCATTAAAGAGAATGAATGACTGACTTGCACTTGGGTCAAATATAATGTCAATTACATGCTTGTAGTACGTGGCCATATTACGCCGCTGTTCAAGGGGGATATGTGCTTGAGGCAGCTCAATCACTAACTGATCTTGCTGATTTTTTGCCATCATACTGTGGGTCGATAGACGCAATATTTCAAATTCAATCACCAATCCGGCACGCAAGAAGGCGTACTCCGCTTGTGTCTGCGCATCGTCCGAGCCGCTGGCTAGTACAGGGCGGTATTTTTGTGACGCCATGACATCTCGCTCGATAAGCTGCTGATAGAACTGTAAAGCGGAATCGGGAAACTGAAAACTACAGCAACGAGCGACTAATCGCTGACGAATAACCGGCGGAATAAGAGCAATGTCTGGATTGGCGATGAGCTGATCCATGCTGCTAAGAAATAGCGTCCGATCAACGCCATTTTTTTCCGCAATAATACTCAAGAGTGCGAGAGAAAATTGGATGTTGAACTGTGTGATCTTGTTGACTTGCTCTTCTGAAACCGACATTTCACCGTGGAAGGCTTGCAGCCGCTGGTAGTGACCGTCATCTTGGCCAAGGATGATCTCTAGCCCACAGAGTAAGTAATGACGGGTGATCTCGGCTTGTCTTCCCGTGATGGCATGCTCTGATAAGAGCCCCTCCACCACAGACAAAACCGTATTATAGCTGTCCACCTGTTGCTGATTAATGAACACCGAAGTAAGTACATCATAAAAATGCAGGTAATCAAGGATATCCAGGGCTGCGTGGTGCTTAGGTGAGAGTCTAGCCATTAGTGTCAAAAAAGGTACCCATTATTTGCCAATAATAAACACTAGAAAAATTATTTACAATCAGTGGCATCAGTTAATGGGTGTGCGAAAAGCACATAATAGAATACATAAGGCGGGCAGTAAGATGAACAATTCTGATTTAGTAACAAAAGCTAAAGTACTTGCCACACAGCCAAGCAAGGCGGTGACGGGGGAAGTACTCAAACTTCACGATGCAGAGATGAAACTGATCAATAGTGGGCCTCTTGGAATGAAACGGCTTGCGGCGGCGCGCTCGATTGATATTCAGGAAGCTTGCCCGAGCATGAGCGAAAACGATGCCAATAAAATAGGAGCAGGTTACGTGATGCTGAAGGTGATGGGCGCATCGGGGCAACTGACTAGTACCACGAAGGCAGAAGTCGCTCGGCTTGAACAACGCAATAAAGAGTAACCTTTATCGTCTGAGGTTGATGGGCGATACCACGTAGGTATCGCCCCGATGAAAGGTTAGATTTCCTTCATGGCTGACACAACTGAAGGATCATTGATCAAGTTAAATAATAGGCTCTTGGCTGATGAGCGCTGGGCGTCAGATAAGACCTTCTTTGGGTTCTCTCGCGACTGTGACAGTATATTTGTAATGAACTTGCTGTTGGTACCAGAAAGCTCATACACAAATCTGAGCGTGTCTAATAGCTCCCCCTGAGGCAGGCTATAAACCGCCATTTCACAACTAAGGCCATCCATTGCGAGAAAATTGTTCACGACAACTTTACGCTCAGCATTGAACTTTTCTTTCGCTTCATAGGCATCAATCAAAGTCTGCACTCTATCGGCGATAGCGACAGGTACTTCCATTGTTTTGGTTTCATGGGTCATTACTGATACTCCTACTCTAGCTGGGATTTAATCACTGGATCGTTGAATAATGCCGATACGGATTGGCAGAATACGCCGGTCACTCGATACAGTGACCGGACAACGAGAATAGGAACAATATCATTCATTGTAAATACCTCACCATCCATTTTATGTTTACATTCAAATATATATAGGCATAATCCGCGCGCTTGTATTCGTATTACGCATTAATCACATTTGGCAAAGCATTGTGAATCGCGGGGTCATATGCAAAAAGAAACGTCATTGTATACGCAATGGTATCGAGTAGCACCGAGTTGAACATAATAACGATAATGAACTCAATGAACGATAATCCCACTCCGCCGCAATTGAAAATATTAGATCAACTCTCAGGCTGTTGGGGATGTAAAGATAAAGACTCGGTGTTTGTTTATGCCAATGCTGACTATGGCAAGATGACAGGCTTGGATCATCACTTAGACATTGTTGGCCGAACTGATTTTGATATGCCGGGTCCTATCGTCGAATGTAGCGAATCTTTTCAGCAGCAAGACCACCTTGTTATGACGACAGGAGATCGAGTACGAAGTCTGGAGATTCATCCTGATTCTACGGGGGAGTGGCGAGTCCATCTCGTAACTAAATCTCCCTGGCGGAATAATCACAACGACATCACAGGAACCATTTTCCACGGAATTGAACTCAAGGACACGGCGATCCTTGAAGTTGGCCATTGGATCTGTCGCTCCACGGGTTTGGATCTCAAGTCACAAGTGTCGTTTAGCCTTGATCGCCATAATCAACCTATCAACCTAAACCCGCGTGAGTCTGAAGTACTCTTTTTACTGCTCTATGGTAAAAAACCACAATATATTGCAAGAGTGCTCGGTATCTCGGTGAAAACAGTTGAGAATTATGTGGTTCAGCTGCGCATTAAATTTAATGCCAATACCCAAAATGAATTACTCGATCGGGCGCTGGATCTGGGCTATAGCGCCAAAATCCCAGCAAGCCTGATCACCCAGCAATTATCAATAATATTGAAAGAGTGACTTAAACGGCAGTAACAACACAGCATTTCCCCTGACGCTTCGCCTCATAGAGCGCGTTATCCGCATTAAGTAACATGGTATCAACACTGTTGGTTGCATCGGTTAAGGTAGCCACTCCGATACTGACGGAAAAATGCAACCTTTCTGTACCGATGCTTATTCTCAGGCGTTCTATGTTACGACACAGCCGACTGGCAATCTGCTTGGCTTGAGCAAGACGTGTTCGAGGCAATACCAGTACGAATTCTTCCCCACCCCAGCGCCCAATAATATCCATTTTACGGGCGATACATTTGCAGCTAACCGCAAACTGCTTGAGTACGATGTCGCCAACTTGATGACCAAAATGATCATTGATGGATTTAAAGTTATCAATATCAATTAACAGACAGCTCAATGGGGTCAAATGTGTCTGAGCGTCAATGACCCGCAGCTCAAAATGCTCCCCCAACGCCCGCCGGTTAAGTAAATTCGTCAAACCATCAAAATTAGCTCGGTATTCAAGCTGCTGACGTAAATAATGCTGCTCAGTAATATCCATCGCCGTGACTTGCACGACCTGCTCGCCATCCCACTGCACAGGTCGTGATAATAAGCTGAACCACACGGGTGACTTATCACGCCGAATCCCTTTGGCTTCGGTTTTTATAACGCTCTGCTGCCCATCAAGTAAGGACTGCTGATCACTCAAGGCTTGCTGCTGAAATTTGCTGGCAATGTAAGGCAGGATAGATGATTGCGCCAGCAACGACTGGCTATCTGCAAAACCCAGCATGTGGGCATAAGCTTGATTACAAAATAAAGGGCGAAAATTCTTATGAACTAAGATCCCCTGAATAGAGCCATCAACCAGCTCACGATAACGTTCTTCACTGGCTTGTAACTTACGCTGCATAGCGACCTGGGCACTGAAATCAATCACGATGATCTGCATCGCAGGGACGCCCTGCCAATCAACAATATTGTCGACAGTCATTACATTGAGCTCATTACCCTGTTTATCAATGTTGGTATAGCGTCTCACCCCGGGCGGCTCTTGCCGACTCATAACCCTAATATAAGCATTCCGTGCCGTCTGTTGTTCATTCTCGGCGATCAGCGGTAGTAAAGTGGGTAGCGCAAGGATTTCCTGTGCATTTTGATAACCAAAACAGCGAGCATAATCATCATTGGCATACAAGGGTTTAAAGTCCCGGTGAATCACCACACCATAATGGGTGGCAAACGTCAGCTGATCACTGATGGCGGCATTTTTAATCACAAAATAATCATCTTTATTTCTACTGGACTGTACAACAAAGTATGCATTACGGTTGAGTCGGTCTGTGATCAAACTCTCTATCACTATAAATAGACACCGTCAAAGACATCCCTGTTGCACATAAACCATTCGTCAAACCAATATACCCCTAGCCCGTAATCTCTGCCAATACCCATGGTGATAATAGTGCAACTCTCGTACCAGTGAATATTGATTTATTTCGCGGTAAAAAATTAATCATCCATTGATAATAAACAAAAAAAAACTGTGAAATATGTAGATAATTCAGCTCTTGAATTGAGCACAACGTAAAATTTTGCACATCATCACAAGGTGATTAAAGAGTTTGACTATGCTAGTATACGTCGCTTGTTTGCTTGGCTCATTTATGTCAGTCAGACACAGAGCTGCAATAATCACGCAGTAAGCTTCAGTTACTGCCATAAAACGAACGGTAAGAGATACCTTACAAAAACAAATCCACTGTTTTGGTAAGGCTATATTTTGTAAATTTTCGTATTTTCACTGATACCCGTGAATGTAAGTGAGATTTTTTGCGTATTGCCACCCGCGGTGGTTGGCGTCTCTCAAGATGATTAAGCACACATTTTCAGGTATGGCACAGTGATTTAAATTTCCCTTGGGTAAAAGTTCGTCCGGAGACACTTCTCAATGAAAAAGACCAAAATCGTATGTACGATTGGACCTAAAACAGAATCTGTAGAAATGCTTACTAAGCTAGCAAATGCTGGCATGAACGTAATGCGCCTTAACTTCTCACACGGTGACTTCGCAGAGCACGGCCAGCGCATCAACAACCTACGTGAAGTAATGGCGACTACGGGTAAGCAACTTGCGATTCTTCTTGACACTAAAGGTCCAGAAATTCGTACGATCAAGCTTGAAGGCGGTCAAGATTTTGCTCTTGTGGCAGGTCAGGAATTCACGTTCACTACTGATACTTCTGTTGTCGGTAACCAAGACCGCGTCGCAGTAACTTACCCTGGTTTTGCTAAAGACCTGGCTAAAGGCAACACGATTCTTGTTGACGATGGCCTGATCGAAATGGAAGTGCTAGCAACTACAGAAACTGAAGTTAAGTGTAAAGTACTTAATAACGGTGATTTGGGCGAAAATAAAGGTGTAAACCTACCAGGCGTTGCAGTAAAACTGCCAGCTCTTGCAGAAAAAGACAAAGCTGACCTTAAGTTTGGTTGTGAGCAAGGTGTTGATTTCGTTGCTGCATCTTTCATTCGTAAGGCTGAAGACGTAAAAGAAATCCGTGCTCTGCTTAATGCAAACGGCGGCGAAAACATTCAGATCATCTCTAAAATCGAAAACCAGGAAGGCGTTGACAACTTTGACGCGATTCTAGAAGCCTCTGACGGCATCATGGTTGCTCGTGGTGACCTAGGTGTTGAAATCCCAGTTGAAGAAGTTATCTTCGCTCAGAAGATGATGATCGAGAAGTGTAACCGTGCTCGTAAAGTGGTTATCACTGCAACTCAGATGCTTGATTCAATGATCAAGAACCCTCGTCCAACTCGTGCTGAAGCGGGCGACGTTGCAAACGCCATCATGGATGGTACTGATGCAGTAATGCTTTCTGGTGAGTCTGCGAAAGGTAAATACCCTATCGAAGCTGTGACTATCATGGCTCAAATCTGTCAGCGTACAGATGCAGCACTGAAAGCTGAACTAGGTTCTCGTCTAGACAGCCCACGCCTACGTATCACAGAAGCGGTATGTAAAGGTGCCGTAGACACATCTGAGAAGCTAAACGCTCCATTGATCGTTGTTGCGACTGAAGCCGGTAAATCTGCTCGTTCAATCCGTAAGTATTTCCCTACGGCAAACATTCTTGCAGTAACGACTAACCAGAAGACAGCTGCTCAGCTAACCCTGTCTAAAGGTATTTCACCAGTGGTTGTTGACTCTATCGATGACACTGATGCGTTCTACCGTCGTGGTAAAGAACTTGCACTAGAAACAGGCCTTGGCGCAAAAGGCGATATCGTTGTTATGGTATCTGGCGCATTGGTACCTTCTGGTACAACTAACACAGCTTCTGTACACGTACTATAAGCAGTACGGTATAAAAGAAAGTGAGATCAATCGGGAGCCCATGGCTCCCGTTTTTTATTCCTATAACCATGAACATCCTAGAAAATTACCGATATTCAATGGTAATTACTCACACTTTTGCAGCAGAGCATTCGAAGATCACTTTCATCCTCAGTATAATCGCCAAATAAAACATCCCTCATGGGAATGATTGGTTGTTTCACGTGGTAGTCATACAGTGAGGTAGATTGTGTCCGTCCCAACCCTTAGCGATCAAGTTATGGAGATGATCCGTCAGGATATTCTGTCTGGCCAGCTCCCACCAAAACAGAAGCTGGTCGTCGCTGAGTTGAAAGAGCGATATCACGTCGGTGCCTCACCGATCCGTGAGGCTCTCGTCCAATTATCATGGCGTAAATATGTCATTTTCACCCCTCAGAAAGGCTGCTGGGTGATGCCTGTGTCGGCCAGCGAGCTAGACGATCTCTTTAAGGCACGGTTGGCGCTTACCGCACTATTATTGCCGCAAGCCATTTCGCATGGTGATGAGGCATGGGAAATCAATATTCTCACCCACTACCACAAACTCAGCCGACTAATGCAAGGCCACATCAACGCTGATGTGACAGAGTGGATCAAGCGCCACCATGATTTTCATCTGGCTATACTTGCCGGCAGTCAATCACCGACACTCATGGCACTTTACCAGCAAGTGGATGAACAAATTGAACGCTACCGCCATATCTGGCTCAACCAGCTTATCCCCGATACCCAGTGCTGGCCTGGCGATAATGAGCATGAAGCCATAATGAAAGCGGTGCTGGCCCGCGATAATCAACTGGCAATGACACTGCTAACCGATCACTCGCAGCCTACTTTAGCGATAATAAAACAGTACCTTGCATCATAATAGCGCGACCTTAACTACCAAAAAATTTCTTTATGGTGAGTATTTAGCAACAGCACAGCAAGCAATAAGTACAAGGCACTGACGTTAAATCCCAGAAAAAATAAGCTTACCACGGTCAATCTTGCCATCAATTTTGAATGCCACTTGGAATCCATAGCCCTCTCCCGATCCCCTACCACCTAATGAGCAACCTTCTTAGACTTTAGTCTAATACCAATCGGGCTATGTCAGTGGGCTGATAGTTACGCAAAAGAGAAGCCTGGTGTGTCAACCACCAGGCTTCTCTTTTTCAGTGCTATTCTATTATTGCGTTAGCACTTACCGTAAGGCGCGTTCACCTCTGGCGATGCCTACCACCCCACTTCGCGCGACTTCTATAATCTCCGTTGCTTCACCCACTGCAGAAATAAAGGCATCCAGCTTATCACTGGTGCCTGCAAGCTGAATGGTATACAACTGACTGGTTACATCTACAATCTGCCCTCGGAATATATCAGCCGTTCGCTTCACTTCTGCCCGTGCAAAACCACTGGCCTTCACCTTAACGAGCATCAGCTCACGTTCAAGGTGATCACTTTCGGTCACATTGCTGACCTTCAGGATATCGATCAGCTTATGAAGCTGTTTCTCAATTTGTTCAAGAGCAGCATCATCAGCAACATGAGTCGTAATATTCAGGCGAGATAAGGTGGGATCATCTGTCGGTGCGACGGTCAGCGACTCAATGTTATAACCTCGCTGAGAGAACAACCCCACAACCCGTGACAAAGCACCGGGCTCATTTTCCAGTAATACCGATACAATCCTGCGCATTATGTTCTCTCCGTTTTACTTAACCACATTTCGCTCATTGCCCCCCCTCGGATCAGCATCGGATAGACATGCTCGGTCTCATCCACGCTGATATCAATAAAGACCAGGCGATCCTTCAGTGCCAATGCTTTTTCTAGCTCGCTTTCAAGATCTTTAGGATCAGAAATCCGAACGCCGACATGACCATAAGCCTCGGCAATGGCGGCGAAATCGGGGACTGAATCCATATAAGAATGAGAGTGACGGCCTTGGTAAATCATGTCCTGCCACTGCTTTACCATTCCCAAGAAACGGTTGTTCAAGTTGATGATCTTAACCGGTATGTCATACTGCAGCGCCGTCGAGAGCTCCTGAATATTCATTTGGATACTGCCATCGCCGGTCACACAAATGACCTCGGCATCCGGCAGGGCAAATTTGACCCCCATTGCGGCTGGCAGGCCAAAGCCCATGGTGCCCAAACCACCGGAGTTGATCCAACGACGTGGCTTATCAAACGGATAGTACAGCGCTGCAAACATCTGATGCTGGCCAACATCGGAGGCCACATAGGCATCGCCATCCGTCAGTTTATGCAGCACTTCAATAACGTGTTGCGGCTTAATCCGTTCACTATTGATGTCATAGCTCAAACACTGGCGGCCTCGCCACGTCGCAATCTCACTCCACCAACAATCAATGGCTGCTTCATCCATTTGTCCGTTCTGCTCGTCGAGTAACTTCAGCAGGGTATTGAGCACGGTGTCTGCCGAGCCAACAATGGGTATATCTGCCGAGATAGTTTTGGAGATCGAAGACGGATCCACATCAATGTGCATGATGGTGGCATTCGGACAATATTTCTCAACATTGTTCGTGGTGCGATCATCAAACCGAACGCCGATACCAAAGATCAAATCCGCATTATGCATTGCCATATTGGCTTCATAGGTACCGTGCATACCCAACATCCCCAGACAGTTGGGGTGGCTTCCCGGAAAGGCACCTAGCCCCATCAGCGTATTGACCACTGGAATATTCAGTGTCTCCGCCAGAGTCAGTAATTGCTGGCTACAATCGGCCATAATCGCTCCGCCCCCAACATACAACACGGGTTTTTGGGCGGCCAATAATGCTTTCAACCCACGCTTGATCTGACCTTTATGGCCATTGGTTGTCGGATTATAAGAGCGCATTGCGATGGATTCCGGGTATTGATACGGATAGCTTTCAGCCGGATTTAGCATGTCTTTGGGAATATCAATAACAACCGGGCCAGGACGACCGCTAGCGGCAATATAGAAGGCTTTCTTGATAATTTCAGGGATATCTTCTGGGTGTTTAATCAGAAAACTGTGCTTGACCACCGGACGGGAAATCCCGACCATGTCACACTCTTGGAAAGCATCGTTTCCGATCAAGTTACTCATCACCTGGCCAGAAAAAACCACCATGGGAATGGAGTCCATATAAGCGGTTGCGATTCCGGTGATCGCATTGGTTGCGCCAGGCCCCGAGGTAACCAGTACGACACCCACCTCACCCGTTGCACGGGCATAACCATCAGCCATGTGAACGGCTGCTTGCTCATGACGCACCAAGACATGTTCGATATCGCTTTTTTCATGCAGCGCATCGTAAATATCCAGTACTGAACCGCCAGGGTATCCGAAGATATGTTTCACGCCTTGATCGATCATCGAGCGAACAATCATCTCGGCGCCGGACAACATTTCCATATTTCTGCCTCCAGGTCGCGACTACCATCCTATATAGCTAATTCATCCTGCCCTTTGGCTGATGCACGCTTACTGTGACTGAGGCCTGAATAACATAGCCTGATTGGAGAGGCCGGCTATTATATTACTCAGCATGGGTTGTACCGTCACAGTGGCAGAAGTACGGCCAAGGATAATTCCATCCCGACCTCAATTAGCTATACAGGCTGATAGTACATAGTTAGGGCTTATTTTTAGCCTAATAATGAAATCAATAACGTTTTCATGCTATGTCATCTACAACGAGTAGTAACACGTTGCAATAAACCGCATTAACTGTAACGTTTTTGCATCAAACAAGTCTATCACTCACATGCAGTTAACACGATTCATCCAAAATGAAGTAATTTTCACCACCATCATGGTTTTCATCATAACGATCACCAGATCTTTAGCCGTTGTGGTTCAGATAAGCAGTGTATCCATCTGGTCTGATGGGGTCAGGACTGAGCAAAGGACAAATAAAAAAGAGATAAGTCGTGAGTGAAAAGAGACAAGGGATGAGAGATCAGAGGTGAGAGATTAGGCCAAAAATCACGCAGAGCAAAAAAACACGGGGAGCCTAAGCTCCCCATATCAATCTATCGGCAGTTGTTCACTACTTCTGATTGGCTTTCTTATGGCTTTCTTCGTACATCTGCTCAATTTCTTGATGGTAGCGATCTTGGATCACTTTACGACGCAGCTTTTGAGTCGGGGTCAGTTCACCTTTATCCATTGAGAATGCGCTTGGCAGTAGGGTGAATTTTTTCACCTGCTCAAAGCGCGCCAGATCTTTTTGTAGCTCCAGTACACGCTTCTCAATTAGCTCAACAATTTGACTGTGTTTGATCAGCTCTAAGCGGTCCTGATATTTGATATTCAGTTCACGAGCGTGCTCTTCCAGCGTATCAAAGCATGGCACAATCAGCGCCGAAACAAACTTACGGGTATCTGCGATAACCGCGATCTGCTCAATGAAGTGATCCTTACCGATAGCACCTTCAATCACCTGTGGCGCAATGTACTTACCGCCAGAGGTTTTCATAAGCTCTTTAATGCGGTCGGTAATGAACAAGTTACCATTTTCATCGATATGGCCCGCATCACCGGTTTTAAGAAAACCGTCTTCTGTGAAGTTTTTCGCGGTTTCTTCCGGCATGTTGTAATAGCCACGCATGACCATCTCACCACGAACTAGGATCTCGTTGTCCTTGCCTATTTTGACTTCGGCACCTGGCATCGGCATCCCGATCGAGTCTGGGTTAAAGCATTTGTCATCCCAGCACGAAATGGTCGCAGTGGTTTCTGTCATGCCATAACCTAACTTGACATTCACCCCGATAGCATGGAAGAAACGGCCAATACTTTCATCCAACTTAGCACCACCACACGGCATGAACTTGATCCGACCGCCAAGCAGCATCCGCAGTTTAGATAGCACCAACTTGTCAGCTAACGCATAGCTTTTCTTCAGCATCCAAGACGGTTCTCGGCATTCCTGACGAGCCAGCGCCATGCGCGCGCCCATGTTTACGGCCCAGGTAAAGATCAGCTTACGGTGGAACGGTGCACGCGATACTTTGTCATGAATTGCTGAATAGAGTTTTTCATACACCCGAGGCACTGCTGCCATCACATTGGGCTTCACCTCAGTCAACGCTTCTCGGAGCAAGTTGGTATCAGCCAGATAACAGTTCACTCCACCACGGTGCAATACGTAAAAAGTCCATGCTCGCTCAAACACATGCGATAGCGGCAAGAAACACAGTGACACATCGCCCTCATCCAGAGCCAGCTTTTGATCATGGCCTTCTAGCTGTGAGCCGATATTGGCATAATCGAGCATCACACCTTTCGGTGTACCTGTGGTACCTGAGGTATAAATCAATGTCAGTAGATCATCCATCGCTGCATCATCAAGACGCTGTGCCAGCTCAGCTTCCGCCTCGGGAGCAGCCATCGCAACAAACGCGTCGTAGCTGATAACTGATGGATGATCAATCAATGTGATACTGCTGTCCATCACAACAATATGTTTTAACTGCGGGCAATCAGGCGCGATTTCAACGGCAGCCTTTAGTTGTGCTTGTCCGCCAACAAACAAAATGCGGACCCCGGCATCATTGATAATATAAGCGGCCTGCTGTGGGGTATTCGTTGGATAAATAGGCACAGTTACGGCACGGTTATACAAGGTCGCAAAATCAGCCACAGTCCAACGCGGCATATTATTAGAGAAGATCCCAACCTTGTCCTGTATTTTCAGATCATGTCCAAGCATTGCCAAAGCCAGTTGGTGGATCTGCTCACCAAACTCTGCCCAGCTGATATCTTGCCACTTTTCAGCCACCTGATGACGCAATGCAACCTGCCCACCTAAACGCTCAATTTGAGAACGAATACGGTTGACGATATGAAATTCACGTTTAGCCATAACTACTCTGCCAATTAAGCTTACACCTGTAAGCCTATTCAGCAGAGAAGTCTACATCTGATGCAAAAAAAGGCAACTCTGTAATCTCACAATTTCACCATTTTTGTGGTAAGACCAGATTTAAAAAGCCCGTTATTACAACGGTAAAACCGCCCCTAAACAGCATAATATAAAGTGTAAGAAATTACGTCATAACCGACACCTATTATCGGCCTCACTACGTTCATGCCATGAGGGTATTTTTGTTATATTTCGACAAGATCTTCATGGCGATGGATCAACTTAAAATCGGCCAAAATGACATAGGCAGCAGGGATCATAAACAGCACCAGCAAGGTCGAGGCAAAAATCCCAAACACAATTGAAATCACCAAGGGCTTGATCACCTGCGCCTGCAAGCTGGTTTCCAGCATCAGTGGCAATAAGCCTGCCGCCGTCGTCAATGAGGTCAAAAATACAGCCCGAAATCGCTCACGGCTAGCCAGTACCACCGATCGCTTGATCTCATCCCCCGCGTCTAGGTGATGGCGGATATATTGCACCAGCAAAATAGAATCATTAACCACCACTCCGGCCAGTGACACAAACCCCATCATACTGGGCATGCTTAGCGGATGACCGAGCAACCAATGGCCCCAGAACACCCCAATTAAGGCCAGCGGGATCGCCAACAACACCACAAACGGTTCGGTATAGCTCCGGAACTGAAAGCTCAGAATCACAAACACCCCAAATACCCCAAGCATAAATCCGGTGGCCATTGACTGGCCCGTTTGGGCGGTATCTTTTGCTGCACCTTCAAAATTAAACCGTAGCCCAGGATATCGCAGAAGCAACTGTGGTATCAGCTCTGTACGAAACAGGCGCAGTACCTCGGTGGCACTCAGCACACTTTCTTGTAGGTCACCGTACACACTGAGAGTCCGTAGGCCATCAATCCGTTGGATCCGAACGTAATTGCGCAGGTGTGACAACCTGGCAATGGAGGCCAACGGGATCTGGCTTCCGTCAGCCAAAATAATAGGAAAGCTGGCTAAGGTTTGTAAATTCGCCGCTCTCGCTTTGTCGAACATCACCTCAATTTCAATATTTTCCGCCCCCACCTGAATGTCATCAGCCGTCTGACCAAAGTAGGCTGAACGCAACTGAGCCGCGATCATCTGGCCATCAACGCCAAAAGACTCAGCGCCTGGACGTAAGGTGATCAGCACTTCCGGCTTCCCCATTCGCATATCATCCAACACACCAGAAACCCCACTAAATGCATTCAGGAAGCGCTGGGTTTCGATTGATGCCGCTTTCAGCATGGCCAGATCATCATGTTGCATCCGGATTTCAATCGCCCGCCCGCCCGGCCCCATTTGCGGCTGCTTAAACACCAATGCCACAGGTGCAGCCAATACCCCGACATCTTCGCGCCAAGCTTCAATAAACGCATCGATCAGGCTATTGCGCTGCTCGGCACTGAGCAGATCCAGTCGCACTGTCGCCACATGGGGGCCATTCTCATCGGCATCCGCGTTAAAATTAAACTGTTCGGTAATATTGCTGACTAAGGCAGAGCCCCCTTCATTGCGCTCACTCCACTGCGCCCCGACCCGCTTGGCGGAGACCACCACCTCTTCAACCACTTGCTCGGTCTGCTGCAAGGTTGAACCCGGCGGTAAGATGATCCGTGCTTCTGCTATATCGCCATCCAGCTCAGGAAAGCCGACAAACTTCAGCCCGCCTCCGGCAAGCAAGGCAAAAGAGGCCAACAACACACCTAATACACTGCCAACAAACAAGTAGCGCCATTCCACCACCGTGCCAACCCAATGTACCAGCCTAACATTACGAAAATGATCAAACCGAGCAAGAAAGCGTTGCTTCCACGATGGCGATTGGCTGCCTTGCTGCTGCTTTTGTAATGAATGGCTAAGGTGGTTAGGTAAAATCAGAAACGCCTCAACCAAGCTCAAGGTCAGTACTAGGATCAGCACTTGGGGAACCACCCGCAGTACCGCCCCCATTTCCCCTTCCAGAAAAATCAAACTGCCAAAGATACAAACTGTCGTCAGATAGGATGAGACAACGCCGGGCAACACTTTTTTGACCCCGTTGTACACTGCCTCCTGTATTTTCTGACCACGGTCAATGTGCGATGCAATGGATTCCGAAATCACAATGGCATCATCCATCATGATCCCAATGGCCATCAGCAGCCCCACCAGCGACATAATGTTGATGGATAAAGAGAACGCAGCCATCAGATACAAGCTACCGAGGAAGGCGACCGGTAACCCTGCCGCTATCCAGAACGAATAGCGGAACGAAAAAAACAGCCACATCACCGCAAAAACCAATACCACCCCCTGCATGCCGTTTTTAACCATCATGGTCAGGCGATCCCACAACAACGAGGACAGATCATTGGTCAGAGTCAGGGTCACACCTGTCGGCGCACGTAAGTTCTCCGCCTCAACAAACGCCACCACCCGTTCTTTGATCCGCAGCGCATCATCGGCTTTATTTTTGCTGATCCGCAGCATTGCCGATGCTGTATCATCGAACAGAACTTTCTGTTCATCGAGCGCAAAACGGTCAGTAATAGTCGCAACATCCCCCAGCCGGATCACCGCCCCTTGGCTATCGGCCCCTATCACCGTCGCGGCAATGGTTGCCGGGGTGATTTTTTGCTCATCAAACCGCAGTAATAAGTTCCGATCAGACAGCTCAATACTGCCGCTCGGCAATTTGATATTCTGCCGGCTCAGCTTGGTGGCGATATCACTGACACTGACCCCCAATTGCCGGATCGCAACTTCGCTAACCTCAACCCGGATCTGGTGCTTTGAAAAACCACTGACCGCCACCAACGAAACACCGTAATCCAACTTCAGGGTACGCTTTAGCTGCTCGGCATACGCTTTGAGGTGCGGCAAATTGGTATCGGCTTTGATCGCCACATCAACCACTGGCTCATTCCAGTCCAACTCACGCACCATCGGTGCTTCAATATCGGCCGGAAAATCATTGATGGCGTTGATCTGGGTCTGAACATCCACCAGCATCCGTGGTACTACATCACTGTTGGTTAGCTTAAGGATCAAGGATGCCGACCCTTCCACCGCTTCACAGCGGGTTTCACGGATATTGGCCAATCCGTCAACGGCATCTTCCATCCGCATGCAGAGGTTTTCCTCCACTTCCTGCGGAGAGGCGCCGGGATAGACAACGGTCGCCATGATGTACGCGGGAGAAAATTCAGGGAACGTTTCACGTTTAATCTGTGGCAGAGAAACCACCCCCAGCAATAGCAAGGTGAGCATTAATAAATTTGCGGCAGTGGGATGGCGAGAGAAGTAGCGGATCATAATGACGGCTCCTGATCCGCATCGGCAATAACGGGAAGACCATTACGGGTCACGACCCTGAGTGCCATACCGGATACCGCTGGCAGCAGATCATTCACTACTAAGAACTGTTCATGCTGCAACTCTCCGGCAATGGCAACCTGCCCATCTCGCCGAAACAAGACGGTCACAGGCAAAATTGCGAGGCTATTATCGGCAGTAACCACATACACCTTATCGCCATGAAGGGCTCGCTCAGGGATCACCCAATGTAAATTTGGCTGCCCACTCAAACGGGCCTCAACAAACATTCCATTGACCAGTGGCGGAGCCGATTCAGGGGTTAACTGACGGTAATCCTGATCTACCTCTAAGATCACCCCCACCGTAGCTTGGCTGGCATTCACGGTATCACTGATCCGCGCCACCTTCGCCGGCCACTGTTGAGTAAAACGTCCGCTGGATAACGCAATAGAAGCCTTGAGATCGAGCTGATCAGCCCGGGGGAGACCATCGGCGTGCGCGGTATATTGGGTTAAACTTGAAGCCAATATTTGCATATCATGCAGTGCAATTTGAGCATCAATTTCTACCGTTTCAATACCATGCGCCAATACCATCAGTTGCTGGCTATTCACTACCTGATCTTGCTCTATCTCAACATTGGAGATCCGCGCATCCATCGGTAGAGCAATCACTGTTTTTGCCAGCGCTCGTTTGGCTTCCGTGACCCGAGACTGATTAACCTCCAGTTGCGCCAGTGTCACCTTGCGTTCATTCGGTAGGACAATCAATTGGTTTTCGATATCTTGCAGCGCTTTCTGATTCGCCAACACGGTGTGTTGTTCCAAATCAACTGCTGACTGCGATGTCAGCCCTTTTCTGCGCAGCTCTTGCTTGCGTGCCAGCTCCTTCTGGCTAAGTGCCAACCGACGCTGTTCAATCTGACGGGTAGTTTTGAGGTTCAGCGCTTGCTGTGCCAATTTTGCCAACTGGGCTTGGGTGGAGCTGACATCGGCCTCAGCTTGGGCTAGCCGCAGTTCATAGTCCAGCGGATCAATTTTGAGCAGCACACTGCCAGCATCCATCACCCTGCCTTTGGCCAGATCCGGATGACGATAGACCACCTTGCCCGACACCTCGGCGATAGCTTGCCATTCGACCTTGGGGGCAACCCGGCCAAATCCAACAACCTGTGGGGCAAACAACTGCTGCTGCAATGCAATGACATCCACTGGCCGACGACGCTCAAGAGCCGGTTTGATCTCCGGTGATGGGCGTAAGTTAATTGCCAAAACTAAGATAACTATCCCCGCCAGAACGGCGGGTAAGATCAGCCATTTTCTTTTATTCAGCATGAGCCTATACCTTCCTTGGGTGCAGTCATCGGGTTAATCTCACTATACGTCATAACCTCAACGCCTGACGTGTCATTAACATCATTCCTACATTTTTATCGTGACACCCACAGAAATACGCTCTATTTCAACCGCCTGCCATTTTGTACCACACTGAATACAACTGGTCTGATTTGTCACCAAAATTGCCTACAACCCACTTAATAACCATAAAAAACGATAATCATGCAATTAGTGGTTGACGATGACGCTGTCTATTTGGTATTCATTTGTTAATCAACTTCGTGGAATTATTTCAATTATGAAAACAGGTTTCTCTCTTCTCTTAAGCCTCCTCCTTATCGTGAATAATTCGCGCGGGTAGCTTATGAGTGGGAAACACCACTAAGAATTTAAAAAACCCGCGCAGCCTGCGCGGGTTTTTTCATATTACAGAGCCAGCGCAGCGGATGCAGACAGTGCCAATACAGGCAGGCTAACGAAAGGATGTAGCAATGAAAGATCAGGTCATAATTTTCGATACTACTTTGCGTGACGGCGAACAGGCGCTATCTGCCAGTTTGACGGTAAAAGAAAAACTGCAGATCGCCTATGCCCTAGAACGCCTAGGGGTCGATGTGATCGAAGCGGGCTTCCCGGTCTCATCGCCAGGTGATTTTGAATCGGTCCAGACCATTGCAAAACACATCAAAAATAGCCGAGTCTGTGCCCTATCACGCGCGGTCGCACATGATATTGATGTTGCCGCCGAATCCCTCAAGGTTGCTGAAGCCTTCCGGATCCACACCTTTATCTCAACCTCAACCGTACATGTTCAGGACAAGCTGCGCCGCAGCTATGATGACGTCATTGATATGGGCGTTGCAGCTGTAAAACGTGCCAGAAACTACACCGATGATGTTGAGTTTTCCTGTGAAGATGCGGGCCGTACCCCTATCGAGAACCTGTGCCGGATGGTCGAAGCAGCCATTCATGCCGGGGCCACCACTATTAATATCCCTGACACCGTCGGCTATACCTTACCGAACGAATTTGGCGGCATCATCACCCAGCTATTTAACCGGGTCCCCAATATCGACAAGGCGATCATCTCAGTCCATTGCCATGACGATCTTGGTATGTCAGTGGCCAACTCCATGGCGGCAGTGCAAGCAGGGGCCCGGCAGATCGAAGGTACTATCAATGGCCTTGGCGAGCGAGCGGGTAACTGTGCGCTAGAAGAAATCGCCATGATCATCAAAACCCGCGCCGATTTTCTTGGGGTGCATACCAACATCAAGCACGAAGAAATCCATCGCACCAGCAAGATGGTCAGCCAGCTATGTAACATGCCAGTTCAAGCCAATAAAGCGATTGTCGGGGGCAATGCCTTCAGCCACTCTTCCGGCATCCACCAAGACGGCATGCTAAAAAATAAAAACACCTATGAAATCATGACTCCGGAATCCATCGGACTGAAAAATCAGGTGTTGAATCTGACCTCCCGCTCAGGCCGCGCGGCAGTGAAAAGCCACATGGAAACACTGGGCTATACCGAAAACGAGTATAACCTGGATGCGCTGTATGCCGACTTCCTGAAGCTGGCAGATCGCAAAGGTCAGGTATTTGATTACGATCTCGAAGCCCTAATGCACTTCTCCAATCTTCGCGACGAAGATGACTTTTTCAAGATTAACTACCTGAGCGTGCAGTCAGGCAGCATCATGGCGACCACCTCCATCAAACTTCAATGTGGTGATGAAGAAAAATGCGAGGCCGCTGTCGGCAACGGTCCGGTCGATGCGCTTTATCAGTGTATCTATCGCCTGACCGGCTACGACATCGTGCTGGATAAATTTGACCTGACCGCCAAGGGCGAAGGTGAAGATGGTCTGGGACAGGCCGATATCATTGCTAACTACAAGGGGCGTAAATATCACGGAACTGGTTTAGCCACTGACATTGTCGAAGCCTCTGGCCAAGCCTTGATCCATGTAATCAACAGCATTCATCGCGCCGATCAAATTGCAGAAATTAAACAGAAATCTCAAATGGAGACAGTATAACCATGGCAGGTACATATAAGATTGCGGTTCTACCGGGTGACGGTATTGGCCCAGAAGTAATGCAGCAAGCCCACAAAGTGTTGGCCGCAGTACAGGAAAAATTCGACTTCACCCTTGAGTGTGATGAGTTCGATGTCGGTGGGATCGCCATCGATAACCATGGCTGCCCACTGCCGGAAGCGACCATGAAAGGCTGTGAAGCATCCGATGCCATTCTGTTTGGCTCGGTCGGTGGCCCGAAATGGGAACACCTGCCACCTAACGATCAACCTGAGCGCGGTGCCTTGCTACCGTTACGTAAGCACTTCCAGCTGTTCTGTAATTTACGCCCAGCCCAAATCCACAGTGGCCTGGAAGCTTTTTCTCCCCTACGTGCCGATATTTCCGAGCGTGGCTTTGACATTGTAGTTGTGCGTGAACTGACCGGCGGAATCTACTTCGGTCAGCCCAAAGGGCGTGAAGGCGAAGGCCCACAAGAGAGGGCTTTTGATACTGAGATCTACCACCGTTATGAAATCGAGCGTATCGCCCGTATCGCGTTTGAATCGGCGATGCTGCGCAAAAAGAACGTCTATTCCATCGACAAAGCCAACGTTCTGCAGAGCTCGATCCTGTGGCGTGAAGTGGTCGAAGAAGTAGCAAAAGAATACCCGCAAGTCACCCTGAACCATATGTATATCGACAACGCGACCATGCAGTTGATCAAAGATCCGTCGCAGTTCGATGTCATGCTGTGCTCGAACATCTTCGGCGACATCATCTCCGATGAGTGCGCAATGATCACTGGTTCTATGGGGATGCTGCCATCGGCCAGCCTCAACCAAGACAAGTTTGGCATGTACGAGCCAGCAGGGGGGTCAGCACCCGATATCGCTGGTAAGAACATTGCTAACCCAGTAGCCCAAATCTTATCGGCAGCACTGATGCTACGTTACAGCCTGGGTGAAGAACCGGCAGCACGGGCGATTGAACGTGCGGTGTCACAGGCATTGGAAGCAGGTGAGTTGACGGCAGATCTGGCCGGCAACCGCCCAGCCCTGAGCACCAGCGAAATGGGTGACAAGATCGCCCAGTACATCTACCAAGCTTAATCCAGCAACGAGGAGCAAACAGCAATGTCGAATACCCAAGCGCCCAAGACGCTATATGAAAAAGTTTACGATGCCCACGTTGCCGTTGCGGCCGAGGGGGAAAATCCAATCCTCTACATCGACCGCCATTTAGTCCATGAAGTGACCTCACCACAGGCCTTTGACGGCCTGCGTGAGAAAGGCCGTAAAGTGCGCCAGACAGGCAAGACTTTCGCGACGATGGATCACAATGTCTCGACCCAGACTAAAGACATCAACGCCTGTGGGGAGATGGCTCGGATCCAGATGGAGACACTGGCCAAAAACTGCGAAGAATTTGGGGTCACTCTGTATGATCTGAACCATAAATATCAGGGAATTGTCCACGTTATGGGCCCTGAACTGGGCATCACCCTGCCGGGAATGACCATCGTTTGTGGCGACTCCCATACCGCCACCCATGGTGCCTTTGGCTCATTAGCGTTTGGGATTGGTACCTCGGAAGTTGAGCATGTGCTCGCCACCCAGACCCTAAAACAAGCGCGCGCCAAAACCATGAAAATTGAAGTCAAAGGCAAAGTGGCACCGGGGATCACTGCTAAAGACATCGTGCTAGCGATCATAGGCAAAACCACCGCAGCAGGCGGAACAGGCTATGTGGTCGAGTTCTGTGGTGAGGCGATCACTGATCTGACCATGGAAGGCCGGATGACAGTATGTAACATGGCCATTGAATTAGGCGCCAAAGCAGGCCTGATCGCTCCGGATCAAACCACCTACGACTACATCAAAGGCCGTAAGTTCTCACCAGCAGGGGCCGATTTCGACGCTGCTATAGCGTACTGGGATACCCTGAAAACCGATAGCGGTGCCGAGTTTGATCACGTCGTCACCCTTGATGCGAAAGACATCAAACCTCAAATCACTTGGGGAACCAACCCCGGTCAGGTGATTGCGGTTGATCAACCGATCCCAGACCCAAGCGGTTTTAGCGATCCGGTTGAGCAGGCATCGGCGGCAAAAGCACTGGCTTATATGGGGCTGGAAGCAGGCAAGAAACTGTCTGATTTTTGCATCGACAAGGTCTTTATCGGCTCATGCACCAACTCGCGCATTGAAGATATGCGTGCCGCCGCTGCCGTCGCCAAAGGCCGCAAAGTCGCCGCCAATATACAAGCGCTAGTCGTTCCGGGCTCGGAGCAAGTCAAAGCACAAGCTGAGCAAGAAGGCTTGGATCAGATCTTCATCGAGGCGGGATTTGAATGGCGTTTGCCGGGCTGCTCGATGTGTCTGGCGATGAACAACGACCGCTTGGGGCCGCACGAGCGCTGTGCGTCAACCAGTAACCGCAACTTCGAAGGTCGTCAGGGCCGTGATGGCCGTACCCATTTAGTTAGCCCGGCCATGGCAGCCGCTGCAGCATGTGCCGGTCACTTTGTGGATATCCGCGAGCTTGAACACGACGCCATCACCGCTTAACAGAAGGAACAAGACAATGACAGGATTCAAACAACATACTGGCTTGGTGGTTCCTCTGGATGCGGCCAATGTCGATACCGATGCGATCATCCCCAAGCAATTTTTGCAGAAGGTAACCCGTCTCGGTTTTGGTCAGCACCTGTTCCACGACTGGCGCTTTCTTGATGATGCCGGTCAGCAGCCCAACCCTGATTTTATCATGAACGCCCCCCGCTATCAGGGGGCCACCGTTTTGCTCGCCCGCGAGAATTTCGGTTGTGGTTCATCCCGCGAGCATGCCCCGTGGGCGCTGGCCGATTACGGGATCCAAGTAATGATCGCACCAAGTTTTGCCGACATTTTCTATGGCAACTCGATCAATAACCAAATGGTCCCCGTCCGTTTGAGCGAACAGGAAGTGGATGAGATTTTCCAGTTCGTCACCGCCAATGAAGGGGCGCAGGTAACCGTCGATCTAGAGGCGATGCAGGTGAGTGCCAACGGTAAGCAGTATGGCTTTGAGATTGATGAATTTCGTCGTCACTGCCTGCTTAATGGGCTAGATAACATTGGCCTGACGTTGCAGCATGAAGCCAAAATTGCCGATTTTGAAAGTAAAATCCCGACATTTCTGGCCTAACTATCGATAAGTTGCCACCTTGGTGACCACATAGCATGTCACAATCCAAAAGCCCCGGCATCTGCACTGACCGGGGCTTTTACTGCCGCCGATTACCGATAAACAGCCTCGCCCATCGGATGACATGAAATAAACCAGCCATTAGTCAGGTCATGTATAGTCTCAATAAGCCGTTATCACCAATCACGTTCACAAGGATGGCCAACCATGCGCCTGTTACTTACCCTCTGTTTTGTTTTCCTATCAGCCGCAAGCTGGGCCGCGCCTAAAGCGGATTTGTGGGCCTACTGGCAACCGTCTCAGGCCACCAGCCAACAGACGGTTGATCACCAACGCTGGCAGCAGTTACTGGATCGCTATCTGGTGGTGAAGCCCAACCAGACCCTGTTCCGCTATCGTGCCGTCAGTGATGATGACAAATACGCGCTCAATCGCTACCTCCGTGAACTGGCGACGCTCGATCCGCGCCAGCTTAACCGTGATGAACAATTTGCCTACTGGGTGAATGTGTATAATGCCCTGACGGTACAAGTGATCCTCGATAACTATCCATTGCAATCGATCACCAAACTAGGCGGATTTTTCAGCTTTGGGCCGTGGAATGAAAAGCTCATCACCATCAACAATAAAACACTCTCTTTAAATGATATTGAACACCGAATCTTGCGCCCCATCTGGCATGATCCTCGTATTCACTATGCGGTTAACTGTGCCAGCCTCGGCTGTCCGGATCTTCAACCGCAGGCCTTTACCGCCAGCAATCACGAATCCCTGCTCGAACTATCAGCTCGCCGTTTTATTAATAGCAGTAAAGGAGTCAGCCCAGCTGGTGATACGGTGCGTTTATCCTCTATCTACGACTGGTATGGCAGTGATTTTGGCAACAAAACACAACTACAAGCTCACCTCAACACCTATCGTAAAGGCACTCCGATCCAACTCAATAAGGTGAGCTACGACTACAACTGGGCACTGAACGAGCCCAACTAATGCGTGGTGCTGGCAACCCGCTCAATAGCACATTACAATAACGCTTGTTCTCATTGGGGAGCCCGCCAACACTGACGCGACAACGCGAAACAATCGAACGGCTGAGATTGCATCTGCAAGACCCACTGAACCTGATCCAGTTAGTACTGGCGTAGGAATTGAGACAGCGATAGATCGCCCTTATCACTCACAGCACGATGCTGGATGTTCTCAACCCTGTGCCCCCTTTATATGTCCTCTTGCCGGATGCAAGAGAATCAGGAGCGCATAGTGACAAAATTACTTCCTCTTTTGACCCTTTCCTTAGCGACCAGCTCTGTATGGGCGGCCGATAACACCCTGACCGTCTATACCTACAGCTCATTTGCATCAGACTGGGGGCCAGGACCTGCGATTGAAAAAGCCTTTGAAGCCCAATGCAATTGCAACCTCGAATTCGTGGCGCTGGATGATGGCGTCTCGATCCTTAATCGGGTTCGCCTCGAAGGCAAAAACACCAAAGCCGATATCCTGCTGGGGCTGGATAACAACCTGATCAGCGAAGCCAAAAAAACCGACCTTCTGGCCGAACATCACGTCGATACCAGCAAGGTCAATATCCCAATGGGCTGGACGGATACTACATTTGTTCCCTACGACTACGGTTATTTCGCTTTCGTCTATGACAGCACCAAGCTGACCACACCACCGAAAAGCCTGGCAGAGCTGCTCAAGCGTGATGATATCAATATCATTTATCAGGATCCTCGCACCTCTACCCCGGGGCAGGGCCTGATGTTGTGGATGAAATCCGTCTATGGCGACAAGGCATCAGCAGCCTGGCAGCAACTGGCAAAGAAAACCGTTACCGTGACCAAGGGCTGGTCCGAAGCCTACAACATGTTCCTCAAGGGCGAGTCTGATATGGTGCTGTCATACACCACCTCACCGGCCTATCACATCATTGCGGAAGGCGAGAATAAGTATAAAGCGGCCGATTTCAGCGAAGGTCATTACATGCAGGTAGAAGTCGCGGCCAAGCTAAAAAACAGAGCCAATGACGCACTGGCTGATCAGTTTCTGGCATTTATCCTGACCCCTGAGTTTCAACAAGTGATCCCTACCGGTAACTGGATGTATCCGGTCATAGAGCAGACACTACCCACCGGTTTCAAACAATTAACTCTGCCTGTCAAATCTCTGGAATTCACCGCAGATGAGGTTGCAAAAAACCGTCGCAGCTGGATCAGAGAGTGGCAACAGGCTCTTACTCAGTAGCTATTACCCATAGTAGGCACTTACTTTGTACACCCGTCGTACCACTTATCTACCCGGCCTGTTTTCCGCCGGGCTTATCGCCAGCATAGTGATCAGCGCCCTGTGGGCGCTGATCAATGAAGCCCGCGACCTCGATATTCTGTCACTATGGCAAGACCCATACTTACGTCACGTCACCGGGTTTTCCTTCACTCAGGCCCTACTGTCAACGCTGCTCAGCATTCTACCCGCCATTCCAGTGGCCTATGCCTTGTATCGCCGACAGTTCCCCGGCAAAGTACTGCTACTGAGGTTGTTTGCCATGACACTGGTGTTACCGGTACTGGTGGCGGTATTTGGCTTACTGGCAATCTATGGCAACAATGGCCTGATCATGAAAGGGCTGACCGCTCTGGGCTGGCAAGACGGGGTCTCCCTATATGGCCTGCAAGGGATCTTGCTAGCACATGTTTTTCTCAATTTGCCACTGGCGACCCGATTGCTCTACCAAAGTTTGGAAGGGATCCCTTTTGATCAGCATCAGCTCGCAACCCACCTTGGGCTGTCTAGCTGGCAACAATTTCGCTTTGTTGCCTGGCCGCGGCTGCGTCAACAGCTACCGCACGTCATCGGGTTGGTGTTCATGTTATGCTTTACCAGCTTTGCGGTGATCATGGCATTGGGCGGCGGCCCGAAAGCCACTACCATCGAACTGGCGATTTATCAGGCCTTACGCTACGACTTTGATCTCGCTGGTGGGGCGATCCTCGCGCTATGGCAAATGCTGCTTTGCTGCAGCCTAGTGTTGTTGAGCCAGCGTTTTGCCAAACCCCTTGCCACATCTAGCCAGTCGGTAACCCACCATCGACTCGTACAATTCGACAGCTTCGCCAGCCGCTGCTGGGATAGCGGCTGGATAGTCCTTGCCCTGCTGCTGGTGCTGCCACCATTAGTCGCCGTGCTCGTCTCAGGCCTAAATACGCAGATCCTGATCCAGCTCACTACCCCTGCACTATGGCAAGCAGTACTTCACTCATTACAAATCGCGACTCTCTCGTGTACGCTGGCACTGCTCGGCGGGTTCAGCATTTTACTTACCAGCCGTCAATGGCAATTACAACAACAGCGTTGGCGAGCTGATGGCCTAGAGCTTCTCGGCACCATAATTTTAGTCACACCAGGCTTGGTGCTGAGTACCGGGATCTTCTTGCTGTTGCGTCAGTACACCGATGCCTTGGCTGCCGCGTTCTGGGTGGTAGTTACGGTGAACGCCTTGATGGCACTCCCTTATGTACTGAAAACCCTCAGTCAGCCGATGCTCCATGTTGCCCAACAATATGAACCGCTATGCCACAGCCTTGGCATGACCGGATTCTCTCGCTTAAAACTCGTAGAATGGCGGGCACTGCGTAAACCAATCGCCCAAGCATTGGCGATCGGGTTTGTCCTCTCGTTAGGGGATCTCGGGGCGATCGCCCTGTTTGGTAGTCAGGATTTTCAGACACTGCCGCTCTACCTGTTCCAGCTACTGGGAAGCTATCAGATGGATGCTGCGGCTGTGGCCGCCCTGATCTTGCTCACCCTGAGCCTGGGACTCTTTACCTTGGTTGAAAAACTGCTTATCCGGACGCCATCATGCTAACACTGCAACAACTGACTCACCGTTACCCCCACACTGACCGTCATCGCCAGCCAACGTGTCTCAGCTTTGATCTGACGGCCAATAAAGGGGATATCGTGGCCTTGATTGGCCCAAGCGGCGCAGGAAAAAGTACCTTGCTGGCGATGGTGGCAGGATTCCTATTACCAGATAGCGGCACTCTGCTGATCGATGGTGAAACAATCACTCACCAACATCCGTCACAGCGGCCACTGTCAATCCTGTTTCAGGAGCACAACCTCTTTCCGCACCTGAGTGTGTTTGAAAATATCGGCCTCGGTCTGCATCCCGGCCTCAAACTCAGCCATGATGATAAAGCCCATATCGCTGCCACTGCCGCCCGAGTCGGTCTGCAGGACTACCTTGATCGACTGCCCGAACAACTATCAGGTGGTCAGCGCCAGCGTGTAGCCCTCGCCCGTTGTTTGATCCGCCAACGTCCACTATTGCTGCTTGATGAACCCTTTTCTGCGCTTGATCCAGCCTTACGCAAAGAGATGCTAACCTTGGTTCAGCAACTCGCCAAAGAACAACACATTACCGTCCTCATGGTGACCCACAGCCCTGAAGATGCATTAAAGATCGCTGATAAATGCGCGTTTATCGATGCGGGAGAGATCAAAGTGTTCGGCGCAACCTATCCTATGCTGACCACACCGGAAAATAACGCGCTGAAGCAGTATTTAGGGGTGGAATAAAAGGGACTAAGGACAAGTTTGCGAGTGGCGAGTGGCGAGTGGCGAGTAAAAAATTCGAGACACAAGAAAAATCAGGGGCGAGTTTTAAGGGGGTAGGAACGAAAAAGTGCGGGATTGAGGATGGAAGAGGGTATTCTACCATCCTCGGCTTAGAGTAAATTTATAGGTTTTCTTCGGCAAATTCTGCCAAACGGCTGCGAACTACGCCGTTTAAATAAACATTGGCGCTGCCTTCAAAGTTTTTAAAGCGCTCAACAATATAGGTTAGCCCGGAGGTGACGGGCGACAGGTAGCTGGAGTCGATTTGTGCTAGGTTGCCGGAACACACCAGCTTAGTGCCTTCACCGCAACGGGTAATGATGGTTTTGATCTGTGACGCGGTTAAGTTCTGGCACTCATCCAGCAAAACAAAGGTGTTTTGAATTGAGCGCCCCCGCATAAAGTTGACGGATTTGAACTGAATATTAGCCTTATCAAAAATATATTTCATCGAGCCATCGGTACAAACATCATGCTTATGCAAGGCTTCCATCGTGTCAGTTACCGCCGCTAACCATGGCAACATTTTCTCTTCTTCGGTGCCAGGCAGATAACCAATGGATTCTGCGATCTCCGGGGTATTACGGGTAACGATGATCTTATCGTACATACTTTTTTCAATCACTTGCTCCAACGCTGCCGCCATCGCAAGAATTGTTTTACCACAGCCCGCAGGGCCAGTCAGGATCACCAGCTCAATATCCGGATCCAGTAACGCATCCAGCGCCATCCCCTGATAAATATTCTTTGGGTGGATCCCCCACGCTTGACGATGCATCAAACGCTCATGACCAATGTCTTTCAACATCAGGCTACCACTCTCTATCTCTTGTACCCGAGCGGCAAAATCCGTTCCTTCATCAATCAAGTACTGGTTGATGAAGGGACTTTCAAATAAATTCGAGGGTAATGTATGTAAGGTGGAGCTCCCCTGTTTGATGGAATGGCACTCGCCCACCCGCTCCCAGAAACTGCCAGAAAACTGGTGGAAACCTTTGGTCAGCATTTTTATATCATCAATCAGCTGATCAGAGCGGTAGTCATCAACATAGATAACCCCTGCGCCCTTGGCGCGTAACCGCATATTTATATCTTTAGTGATCAATACCACGTCGCGAGGGGCATACTGCGCCTGTAGATACAGCACCCCATTAAGGATCCGATTATCACCAGCCTTATCTGCGAAAGCATGAACGGTCTCGGTCACCTCATAATCGGCAAAGATTGCAATCGTGCCGAGCGCTTCTCCCTGCTTGCTGATCGGGATCCCGTCGGCTATCTGCTCCGGTGTTGCATCATGGAAAATATCTTCCAGCGCTCTGATCGCCACCCGAGCATCACGCGAGACATCCCGCTTGCTATCTTTGATACGATCCAACTCTTCAAGCACTGTCATCGGAATAACGACGTCATGCTCCTTGAACGAGTAGATGGCGAGAGGTTCATGAAGCAGAATATTGGTATCAAGTACGAAAACTTTCCTTTGAACGTCATCCATAAGTTCCTCCTTGGTAACGAAATAACGGTGTAATCACCATTGTTTTTCTGCTGCCCGCCGAAGCGAGATGGTTACTATTAAGACCGGAGAATATGAAATAAATGTGACAATAACAGTTTGGGATATTCTTAACACTTTGACCGTGACCTTGTTCACGGCATGCAGTAACATTACCCCCCTTTTTTACCGATGCAGATTCTGGCTTACACTTATATCTCAACAACCCTGCTTAACCGCAGGCGGTCACTAACCAATAGTGCTGTATTACTTTGAGTGTAGTTCAAATATGCTGGGGCATCGGCTTCGCATTCTCATTAATTTCAAATAATTAGAAGGTTTTAACCACTATGCCATTTGCTTTGGGTCAACGTTGGATCAGTGATACTGAAAGTGATCTGGGTTTAGGTACGGTCATGGCAGTCGATGCCCGTACCGTGACCTTAATGTTCTCCGCCAGTGAAGAGAACCGCCTCTACGCACGCAATGATGCACCCGTGACCCGCGTAATGTTTAATGTCGGTGATGTGGTTGAAAGCCATGAAGGTTGGTCGCTCAAAGTAGAGCGTATCGAAGAAGCTGGCGGGGTACTCACTTATGAAGGCACCCGTACCGACACCGAGGAAGAAAACGTCAAACTACGTGAAATTTTCCTCTGCCACCAGATCCGCTTTAACAAACCACAAGACAAGCTGTTTGCTGGCCAAATTGACCGGATGGACCGTTTTGCCTTGCGCTACCGCGCACTGAAAAACCAGTATGAGCAGCACAAAAGCCCACTTCGCGGCCTGTGTGGCATGCGTGCAGGCTTGATCCCGCACCAGCTGTATATCGCTCATGAAGTCGGCCGTCGCTATGCCCCTCGCGTTCTGCTTGCCGATGAGGTGGGATTGGGTAAAACCATTGAAGCCGGTATGATCATCCACCAGCAAGTGCTTTCTGGTCGCGCAGAGCGCATTCTTATCTTGGTACCGGAAACCCTCCAACACCAATGGCTGGTCGAGATGATGCGCCGTTTCAATCTGCATTTCTCTATTTTCGACGAAGAGCGCTGTGTTGAGTCGTATGCTGACGCTGCCAACCCATTCGATACGGCACAATATGTGCTGTGCTCACTCGACTTCCTACGTAAGAGCCGTCGCCGCTTTGAGCAAGCACTGGATGCGGACTGGGATCTGTTGGTTGTCGATGAAGCCCATCACCTAGAGTGGAGCGAGGACAAACCTAGCCGCCAATACCAAGTGGTTGAGGAAATTGCCGAGAAAACCCCAGGCGTTCTGTTGCTGACAGCAACCCCTGAGCAACTGGGCCATGAGAGCCACTTTGCTCGTCTGCGCCTACTCGACCCTGACCGTTTTTACGATTACCAAGCTTTCGTTGAGGAAGAGCGCCAATACGCTCCGGTAGCCGATGCCGTATCACGCTTGCTATCTGGTGAAAAACTGGATGATAAAGCGAAGCAAACCTTAATTGAACTACTGCCAGAACAAGACATCGCCGCCATGCTAAGCATGATGGAATCGGGTGACATGAATGATGAGCAGCAAACGACTGTTCGTCATGAGCTGATCGACAATCTAATGGATCGTCACGGTACGGGCCGCGTACTTTTCCGTAACACCCGTGCAGCGATCAAAGGGTTCCCACAGCGTCATCTCAACATGTACCCACTGGCTCTGCCAACGCAATACCAGACCGCTATGCGCGTTGCTGGCATGATGGGCGGTAAAATGAGTGACGAGCAAAAAGCCGTCAAACTGCTCTACCCTGAAGATATCTATCAGGAGTTCGAAGGCGAGTCAGCAACATGGTGGCACTTCGACCCTCGAGTTAACTGGCTACTGGACATGCTAAAAGCCAATCGTCAGGAAAAAGTACTGGTGATCTGCTCTCGCGCTCAAACCGCACTGATCCTCGAGCAAGCAATGCGTGAACGCGAAGGGATCCGAGCAACCGTGTTCCATGAAGGTATGTCAATCATCGAGCGTGATAAGGCCGCAGCCTACTTTGCGCAAGAGGATGACGGCGCACAGGTATTGCTGTGTTCTGAAATTGGCTCAGAAGGCCGTAACTTCCAGTTTGCTAACCAGTTGGTAATGTTTGACCTACCGAACAATCCTGACCTACTGGAACAACGTATTGGCCGTCTTGACCGTATCGGTCAAAAACGTGATATCGAGATCCACGTGCCGCACCTACAAGGCACGTCTCAAGCCCTGCTGGCTCGCTGGTATAACGAAGGCTTAAATGCATTTGAAGAAACCTGCCCGACCGGTCGTGCAATCTATGATGCCTTCAGCAATGATCTGATCAGCCTGCTGGCCAATGACAAGCCCGATAACGAGCAGTTAGAAACGCTAATCGTGAGTAGTGCTGCCATGCACAACGAGTTGAAAGCCAAGTTAGAACAAGGTCGCGACCGCCTACTGGAAATCCATTCTAATGGCGGCGATAAGGCTCAAGATCTGGTTGAGCAAATCAGCAGTAAAGATGGCGATACAAACTTAGTGACATTTGCCCTCGGCCTGTTTGATACCATCGGCTTGAATCAAGATGACCGCGGCGAAAATGCGATCGTGGTGACACCGTCTGAACACATGATGGTGGCCAGCTACCCTGGCCTGCCTTATGACGGCTGTACTATCACATTTGACCGCGATACCGCCCTGTCGCGTGAAGATCTGCATTTCATTAGCTGGGAGCACCCAATGATCCAAGGTGGCATTGACTTGCTACTATCAGAAGGTGTCGGTACGACTGCCGTCTCACTACTGAAAAACAAAGCGCTGCCTGTTGGTACCCTGTTGCTAGAGCTAGTCTATGTGGTGGATGCGCAAGCACCAAAACAGTCCGGGATCGGCCGCTTCCTGCCACAGACACCCATTCGTATTCTGCTCGATGCCAAAGGGAATAACCTATCAAGCAATGTCGAGTTCGAAGGCTTCAACCGCCAACTTAGCCCAGTCAACCGCCACCTTGGCAGCAAGCTGGTTAACTCAGTACAGAAAGATGTGCATACCCTGATTGAGTTTGCTGAGAAAGCCGTTGCTACCGAATTGGTTACGGTTCGTGATAATGCCCAGAATGAAATGGAAACCACGTTACGTGCGGAACTGACTCGCCTGCAAGCACTGAAAGCGGTCAACCCGAACATCCGTGATGACGAACTTGAACTGCTTGAAAACCAGATCACAGAGCTGACAGGTTATATCAGCAAAGCACAGATCCAGCTGGACTCACTACGCCTGATTGTCGTGAGCCACGGTTAACATTCCGCGCCATAATAAGCCGCCATTTTCGGCGGCTTTTTTTATCCCTGCGAGTTTATCTGCTTCCCTATAGAATCTTTAACCCGGATCGTTGGGAGGATATCGCAAGTGTGCTATCATCGCCGCCCTTCCAACCCAGTTGACCGTTGACCAGGCGTACGATGAACAAATTGCCCGAGCTTGATTACCATCCATCACAAGATCCGTGGCTGGATATCCTCTATCTTGATGACGATATTATTGCCGTCAACAAACCTTCGGGACTGCTGTCCAATCCGGGCCGCGATCCGGCCTTTTATGACAGTGTATTCTCACGCGTTCTCAGAGATTATCCTGAGTCTCAGATCATCCATCGACTGGATATGGCAACATCAGGCCTGATTGTGTTGGCATTGAATAAGCATGCAGAGCGTCAACTTAAAGCTCAGTTTCGCGAACGCCAAACAGAGAAAGTATACTACGCCAAGGTATGGGGGGATGTTGAACAACCGTCCGGTACGATTAATCTGCCGCTGATCTGTGACTGGCCTAACCGCCCGAAGCAAAAAGTCTGCTTTGAGGACGGTAAACCGTCAGTGACTCACTATCAGGTACTGGCTCGCGACAAGAATACGAGCCTGGTCCACCTACGCCCTATCACGGGCCGCTCACACCAGCTTCGGGTACATTTGTTAGCCATTGGCCACCCTATATTGGGTGATGGTTTCTATGCCCATGAGGAAGCCAAGGCGATGGCTCCCCGCCTACAACTGCATGCCGCTGAGTTAAGCTTTTTCCACCCGTCAACTGGTGAGCCTATGCACTTGTTCGCCCCTTGCGAATTTTTCCCTGAGGCGCCACTAAACACTTTGCAGGCGACACAAAAATAAAAAAAGCGAGCGTTGTTAGACGCTCGCTTTTTTCGTTTTCGGTACCATCAGATAAGATCGAATGTGCTCAATCCCACGCTACCAATGCCTGCCTATTTGTTAAACCCTTTCTCCTTGCGGATCAAATCATAGGCAGCCTGCAGCTCTTGAGTTTTCTGCTTAGCCAGCTCCATCATTTCTGGCGGTAACCCTTTTGCAGCGAGCTTGTCTGGATGGTGTTCATTCATCTGCTTGCGGTAAGCACGCTTAAGCTCTTGGGCTGTCGCATCTTCTTTGATGCCCAACACTTCGTATGCATCCGCCAATTGATCCCGCGTCGGCGGTTGACGGTAACTACCCTGCTGCTGGTACTGCTGATGGAAGCCCCCTTGCTGAAAGCGAAACGCAGCTTCCTGCATGTGAAGACGCTGCTCCAGCTGCTGCTCCGAAAAACCAAGGAAACGAGCGATCACATGCAATAACTGACGTTCACTCGGATGCAACGATCCATCAGCAAAAGCCGCCTGGATCTGCAACTCCAAGAAAAACTGCATCAAATCAGTTCGGCCCGCACTCTGACGAACCTGCTGTAAAATCTCTTCAAGAGGAAAATCATCCTCTTTGCCTTCACGAAACGCCTCCTGAGCCTGACGGCGCGATTCACCCTGTAGGCCCATACGATCCATAATCGCGCTAGCGACTCGGATCTCATCCTCAGTCACTCGGCCTTTCGCCTTCGCAACATGCCCCATAACGGCAAAGGCAGCATGGAAAAATTGGGCCTGACGCTCGCTATTGGTGGCCGATCCCCCGCCAAAACCACCAAAACTACCACCTCGGTAAACCATTGATCGCGCTTTATCGAACTTATGCCCCAAAAAGAGGCCTAACAACAAACCAAATGGTCCACCAAGGAGGAAGCCAAAAAATGCCCCTAAGATTTTGCCCCAAACTTGCATTCGCTACTCTCTGGTAATTTGCTAAATTTAGAAATGTTTATATCGCTCAAAACCCGAAACAATCACCTCAAAAGATGCCGTCGGGTTGAATTTGCATTATCATAGCTGGCATTTATCGGGAATGCTTGTGAAAACCCGACCAGCAATAATAAATGTATTAAAAACTTTTTTTACAGGAATGTTTAGTTAGATGTCATCAACCTCCCGCAGCTTATTGGCCACCATGATCAGCCTGGCACTCTCCAGCCCGATAGTGGCGTATGCGACTCCTGCAACCCATGACGCAACCAATAGCGATTCTGCGGTCAGTGATGATACTGATGAACTAGCGGTAATGCGTGGTGTCTGTATTGCTCCGCAAGACCGGTTGGCCGATCCAAACAATGAGCCGATCAAAGTCACCGCTAATCATGCAGAAGCCCTTAATGATAAGAAACTTACTTATTCAGGCGATGTAATCCTTACCCAAGGGGATCGTGTCGTGGTCGCAGACAAGGCAACCCTACGCCAGCCCGAGAACATCGTGACGGCAGAAGGTAACGTCTATTTCAGTGATGGTACGATTGAAGTCCATTCTGATCGTATCCAGAGCGATCTGGATACCGAAGACTCACAAATGGACAATGCGGTCTATAACATGACCTGTGAAGCTGGCCGTGGCGAAGCCGAGCGCGTTACCAAGAATGGCATTTCTTACTACCGTTTGAAAAATGGCACCTTCACAACCTGTCCGCCGGGTGATAAAAGCTGGCAGTTCTCTGCCACCAGCATCGAACGTGAAACTGACTCGCCATTTGCCGATCTGTACAATGCCCGTTTTGAAGTGGCCGATGTCCCTATTTTCTACCTGCCATACATGCGCGTACCTGTTGGTAAAGAACGTCTAACCGGTTTCCTGTATCCCTCGATCAGCTATGGTTCACGAGATGGTATAGAGCTGGAAACACCGTTCTACTGGAATATTGCCCCCAACTATGACATGACGATTACGCCAAGATACATGAGTAATCGCGGTCTTCAGCTTAATTCCGAGTTCCGTTATCTCAACGCTTCCGGTACTGGTCGTCTGGAAGGTGAATATCTGGCCAATGATCAGAAATCTGAAACCAATGAGGCTCGCTGGGGTTTCAACTGGGAACATCGCGGCACTTATCGGGCTCACTGGCTGTTCGACGTTGATTACAGCAAAGTCAGTGATGCAACGTATTTTTCAGATATCGACTCCAGCATTGGTGAGCGTGAAGACAACAACCTGCTACAAACGGCAGAAGTGTCTTACCGCGATACCAACTGGGATTCTACGCTACGGGTACGTAACTTCCAGCCGCTGACTCTGGGGGTCTCATCAAACTACCGTTTGATGCCGCAGCTTGAGGCCAATTACTACAAGTCTGACATGCCTTATGACTTGAACTTCAGCCTCAACAGCAGCATCAGTCGCTTTGAAAATGATAACCCGGACAAGCCATCAGCAGATCGAGTCCATTTGGAACCGACCCTGACACTGCCGTATGCCACACCGTGGTGGTCCGTCACGTCTGAAGCCAAGCTGATGTATACCTACTACAATCAGCAATTTAATCCCAATAGTCAGGAGCTGATTGACAAGAACTTGGATCTCAAAGAGAACGTTTCTCGGATGATCCCAAGTGTGCGCATCCACAGCGGCATTTACCTTGAGCGTGACACCCAGCTATGGGGCGAAGACTACACCCAGAGTCTGGAGCCTCAAATTCAGTATTTGTATGTGAAAGATGTCAATCAGAAAGACATCTATGATGCCTACGATACCACTTTGATGCAGACCGATTTCTACGGCCTGTTCCGTGACAAGCGTTATTCGAGTGTTGACCGTATCGCCGCCGCCAACCAGTTTACGGTGGGGGCGACGACACGTTACTTCGATAGTAATCTTGTTGAGCGGTTTAACCTGTCGGCAGGTCAAATTTTCTATCTCAATGACTCAGGCCGCAACCTACAAGATGGTAACGAGGCTGGCCCGAACTATTCAGCCACCGCCTTTGAATCTGACTTTAACTACAACAGCTGGCTGTTCTTCCACGGCGGTCTGCAATATGACGCCAGTAAACAAGATCTCCAGTTTATCAACGGGGCGATTGAGTACCGAGAAGGCAATGTCTTCAACCAGTTAAACTACCGTTATATATCTAAAGAGTACCTGCTGGACAATATCCAAGATGAGGCACAGCTCAATACCTATACCGAAGACGGTATTTCTCAGCTTGGCTTCTCCACCGGCTTCCCGATCTACGACGGAGTGACACTGCGCGGCGATTATTACCACGATCTGACAGAAAACCAGATGTTGGAGGGCCAGATCACACTGAACTTCCGCACGGCCTGTTGGATGATCAGCCTGGGCTACAACGAATACCTCAAGACACGATCGAATGTGGCGACGAGCCCGGCTGAATATGAACAGAACTTTAGTATCTCGTTCAGTTTACTTGGCCTGACCGGAGTGGCCCCTATCGGCTCAACCAGCGATGGTAATGCTATCGCCTATGGTCGTCCGTTCTACCTCAATAACTAATTTGACAGGAAGGCTTCGCCTTCCTGCTAATAGCTGAAACGCGCCCTGCGCACAATGGAAAAGAACTATGAATAATTGGAAGTCTAGTCTGCTTGGTATTGTGTTACTGAGCTTTACCGCTGGTACTGTTGCAGCCCCTCAGGAGCTTGACCGAGTGGTCACTATCGTGAACGACAGTGTGATCCTACAAAGTGATGTGGATGCCATGCTGAAGTCGGTACGCATGAATGCAGCAGGTCAAAACCAACCGCTGCCGCCAGATGATATTCTGTCAAAGCAGATCATGGATCAACTGATCATTGAAGCCCTGCAACTTCAGCAAGCCAAACAATTTGGCATCCGAATTGATGATACTCGTTTAGATCAAGCCATTGCACAAATTGCAGCCGATCGCAAAATGACGGTTGCCCAGCTCCAGCAAGAACTGGCTCGTTACAACATCAGCTTCCCGGCTTTTCGCGAGCAAATGCGCCGAGACTTAACCGCCAGCGAAGCCCGCACGATTCAGGTTCGCCGCCGGATCAATATCCTGCCACAGGAAGTCGAAACGCTGGCCAAGCAGCTCAGTAAACAAGAGCAACAGGGTGTGCGCTATAATATCAGCCATATCCAACTGCGGGTTGATGAAGGGGCCTCTGCGGAAGAGCGCGATAAAGTGGCCAAGGAAGCTCAACAGCTGGTTAACGAATTAAAGCATGGCGCTGATTTTGCCAATCTGGCTTACAGCTACTCGAAGGGGCCTAAAGCCCTACAAGGTGGTGAATGGGGCTGGATGCGCAAAGAAGAAATGCCAACCATTTTTGCTGATCAGATCAACGGCCAAGGTGACGGTGCCATCATTGGTCCATTCCGTAGCGGAGTTGGCTACCATATTCTAAAAGTCAACCATGTCGAAGGATTGGAAACCGTCTCAGTCACGGAAGTCAACGCACGCCACATCTTGGTAAAAACGTCGGTGATCCTCAGCGATGAAGCGGCGAAGAAAGAGTTGATGGAAGCCCGCAAAGAAATCATGTCAGGTCAACGCAGCTTTGCTGATGTTGCCGAAGCATTGAGTGCTGATCCGGGCTCCGCAGCCAATGGCGGCGAACTTGGCTGGCAGACGCCGGATCTCTACGTACCAGAGTTCAAAGAAAAAGTAGAAACCTTGCCTGAAGGCACGATCAGTAAGCCATTCAAAACAGTACATGGCTGGCATATCGTCGAGGTGCTTGACCGTCGTAACGTTGACCGTACCGATGCCGCAGTAAAGAACCGGGCATACCGGATCCTATTTAGTCGCAAGTTCAACGAAGAAGCGCAGGCTTGGCTTCAAGAGCTACGTGCAGGAGCCTTTATCGAGCAACCGGAAGATAATAATGACCAAGGTTAAACGTATCGCAATTACCCCAGGGGAACCAGCGGGTATCGGGCCGGATCTGGTGCTGGCACTCGCTCAACAAAGTTGGCCACATCAATTGGTCATTTGTGCTAACGCCCAGCTTATGGTAGAACGTGCAGCTCAGTTAAATTTACCGCTAAGCGTGATTCACTATGATCCTCGGCAGCCAGCCCAACCGCATCAAGCGGGAACGCTGGTTATTGCCAATCATGATTTGGCAGTACCGGTAGAAGCTGGCAAGCTCAACGAGCTAAATAGCCACTATGTGCTCGAAACCCTGACCCATGCCACTCAAGGTTGCATGAGCGGCGAATTCGCAGCTGTCGTCACCGGCCCAGTACACAAAGGGGTGATCAACCGTGCTGGCGTATCATTCAGTGGCCATACCGAGTTTTTCGCTCAGCAATCAGAAACGGCTCAGGTCGTGATGATGCTGGCTACCGAAGGCCTCCGAGTGGCACTGGTGACAACGCATATACCACTGGCTTGCGTCGCTAAAGCAATTACCGCTGAGCGTTTACAGCAGATCATCCGGATCTTACATGCAGATTTAGTCAGTAAGTTTGGTATTGCCAAACCCAAAATTTATGTCTGTGGACTCAATCCACATGCAGGCGAAGATGGTTGTTTGGGCAGCGAAGAGATCGAGGTGATCACTCCCGCGCTTGAACAACTCCGCCAGCAAGAACAAATGGATTTAATTGGCCCTTTACCGGCTGATACCATTTTTCAGGAAAAATACCTGGCCGATGCCGATACGGTACTGGCTATGTATCACGATCAAGGGTTACCAGTGCTAAAATTCAAAGGCTTTGGTAAATCAGTCAACATTACGTTAGGCCTGCCCTTCATCAGAACATCAGTAGATCATGGTACCGCACTGGAACTTGCAGGTACCGGACAGGCGGACACCGGTAGCCTTTGGACAGCGCTATCGCACGCCCTTGAATTGGTAGAAAAACAAACATGAGCAGCGATCAGGTCCATTTAGGCCACCGCGCGCGTAAGCGCTTTGGTCAGAACTTTTTGAACGATCCGTACATTATTGATGGCATTGTGTCATCAATCAATCCACTACCTGGTCAAAATTTGGTAGAAATCGGCCCTGGTCTAGGTGCTATCACAGAACCAGTCGGTAAGATGGTCGATAAGTTCACCGTTATCGAACTTGACCGCGATTTGGCAGAGCGTCTGCGCAATCATCCCGATCTGAGTGGTAAATTAACCATTCATGAAGGCGATGCCATGCGCTTCGACTTTACCCAGCTAATTAAAGAAAATAATAAGCTGCGTATTTTCGGTAATTTGCCTTACAACATCTCAACACCACTAATGTTTCACCTTTTCTCGTTCCATGAACATATCCAAGATATGCATTTCATGCTACAGAAGGAAGTTGTTAACCGTTTAGCAGCAGGCCCTGGCAGCAAAGCCTATGGTCGACTAACGGTGATGGCACAATACTACTCTCGCGTTATACCTGTATTGGAAGTACCGCCAGAGTCGTTCATCCCAGCACCAAAAGTGGATTCTGCCGTTGTTCGTATAACGCCATATGAAACATTACCGCATCCATGTACTAACCTTAAGTGGCTAGACCGTGTATGTCGTGAAGGTTTCAACCAGCGCCGTAAAACCATTCGTAACTGCTACAAGGCACTGTTAACTGAAGAGCAACTGATTGAACTCGGTATTAACCCGACCCTACGCCCAGAGAATCTGACGCTAGAACAATTTGTTGCGATGGCTAACTGGTTGGATGCCAACCACAGCAACAACTAAGCGCGACACACCATCACGTTGCCGCATCAGGGTATCAGGTTTTCCTGATACCCTCGTCAGAAAGGAAGCATAATTATGACAACGAATGTGACGCCAACCATCAAATGCCGAGTTGTTACTCACTACGTCGAAAGCCAATCTGAACCAGACAATCAGCGCTACGTTTTTTCCTATACCATCACCATCGCCAATTTCGGCAGTGGCTCGATAAAACTGCTAAGTCGTTACTGGTTAATCACCGATGCCAACGGTAAAAAACTGGTTATCAAAGGGGAAGGGGTCGTAGGCGAACAACCAACCATCGCTGCAAATGATGAATACACCTATACCAGTGGTACTGTTATCGAAACGCCACTCGGCGTCATGCAAGGTCACTATGTTATGGCCAATGAGCATGGCGAGGAATTTCAGGCTGAAGTTGAACCGTTTCGACTCTCAATACCCAATATTCTCCACTAAAGGACACCTATGTCGACCTACCTTGTCGGAGACATTCAGGGTTGTTTGGATGATCTGTACCTGTTACTAGATCAAGCCAATTTCGATCCCCGTCATGATGAGCTTTGGCTAACCGGAGATCTGGTTGCCAGAGGACCTCAGTCACTGGAAACACTCCGCTTTATCAAAAACCTCGGCAGCCAAGCAACAACCGTACTCGGCAACCATGATCTCCACCTGCTCACCGTCGCCAACGGACTTGCTTCCAGTAAGCCCAAAGACAAAATTCAACCGATCCTTGATGCACCCGACTGCGATGAACTGCTGCACTGGCTTCGCCAACAGCCGCTCTTAGCCGAACATCCACTGCATCCATTTGTTATGAGCCACGCAGGGCTGCCTGCGCAATGGGATCTACCTCAGGCACGAGACTGCGCCCACGAGATCGAGCATATTCTGCGAGGAGATAATTATCTCTGGCTGCTGGAAAACATGTATGGCAATGGGCCGGACCAATGGTCTCCATCAATGATTGGCATTGAACGCTACCGCTTTATCATTAATGCCTTCACTCGAATGCGTTTTTGCCATACTGATGGCCGTCTGGATATGGCATGTAAACTGGCACCGGATCAAGCGGGGGAAGAAAACCTGACGCCTTGGTTCTCTCTGCCAAGAGCACCACTGGGTAAAAAAATGATTTTTGGCCACTGGGCGGCACTGGAAGGTTATGAAGATGACCACGTCATCGGGCTTGATACTGGCTGCGTGTGGGGTAACAGTATGACGTTATTGCGTTGGGAAGACGGTGCACGCTTCGAGCAGGCTTGTCCGGTACATGCCTAGTATCTGTACATAGTTAGCCGCTATTACGCCTAACTTGACCCTCTCGGCCATGGGCAATCGAAACGAGAGACAAAACGCCTTTGTCTCTCGCCTCAATTTATACGGTACGTTCTAAGATCACAAACTGCATGTCATGGGCATTTTTCTCGTCTGCCAGATATGACTCTCGGTGTACTTCCTGCCAACCTTGCCCCCAATCAGGGAAACACGTATCACCATCAACCGTGAGCTCAATAAACGTCAGGTACAAGCGATCAGCGTCAGGTAAGCAAGTAGTATAAATACTGCCGCCACCAATGATCATCAACTCATCCACCACACCAGCAGCCACTTGTGCCGCCGCTATATCCGCCACAACAGTGACACCGTCAGCCTGAAACTCAGGATTACGACTGATCACGATATTCTGTCGCCCCGGCAATGGCCGACCAATCGATTCAAACGTCTTGCGCCCCATCACAACAGGCTTACCCATAGTGACTTTTTTGAACCAGGCAAAATCGGCAGGCAGATGCCACGGCATAGCATTATCTTTACCAATCACACGATTATTCGCCATTGCCGCGACCATACTGATCTTCATGAGCTCTCCTTTGTATTCGTTGCGTCGCACCGTTATACCACAGGACGCCGACGATAAAACAGCAAACCCGGCATCGCCAAGCCAATGGCAAGCGAGGCAACAATAAACACCGCTTTCAGTACATTTTCAATCAACACCGCCAATAGATCAGGCGTAAACCCCTGATGGTTAATTTCAACCAATGCTATCATTGCCTTAAAAGCAAAGACACCAGGTACCATCGGGATCATTGCAGCCACTGTAAACACCTTTGGATGGGCCAGAAAACGGTGCGACCAATGGACACCAATCATACCGACCAATGTGGCAGCACACAGGGTCGACCACTCGATCGACATACCCCAGTGCATCAATGCAAAACGGCAGCCATGACCTAATGCCCCCCCTAGCGCACAGTACTTCAATGCCTTAGACGGGACATTGAACACCAAGGCAAAACCAACCGCAGGGATCATGGCAAAAAACATGTCATTGAGCAGTGCCAGCAAAAAAGTCACCGATAGCATTATAGCCACCCCCATACACCTAACACATTCATAGCGGCAATAATCCCCATACTGGTCGACAGCGTCAGCAAGCTAGCCATGGTCCAGCGGGCGATACCCATATTGACATAGCCCTTCACCATATCTGAAATAGCATTGATCAACGGGAAGCCGGGCACCAGCATCAGTACCGACGAGGCCATAGCCAGAAAAGGCTCTTCACCGATTTGATATACCTGACCAAATCCTGAGATCATGGTCGTGACAAATGCAGTAACACCAAAATTGAGCAGTGGGTTAAAATGGCAATGGGCGATCTCCTGACGGACAAACATCCCTACCGCAGAGGCCAAAAAGGTCAGGGCAAAAACCGGCCAATCCCCACCCGCTAAGCGGCTGAACGAGGCACATGACAAGCCGATCATCACGATCACCAAGTAGCGGTTGTATCGCACCGGAGTGATCCGCTCAAGTCGCTGATGCACCTCATTGATATCGAGGATCCCGCGTTCGGCCAGAATACACACGCGCTGGATCTCCGTCACCACCCCCATATTGATCCCGCGATCCTGACAGCGCCGGGCTGTCGTGATACAGCGGCCATGATTCAATGTCGTCAATACCATGGAGCTGGCTGAGAGGGAAACCTCTACGCTCTCTGCTCCCAACGCTAATCCTAATCGTCGAGCAACCTCCATCACCAATGTGCTTTCCGCACCATGCTGTAACAACCGTTGCCCTGCCAATACTGATAACCGTGACACTTCCCGTTGTTCCGGTTCAGTTAACGGGGCTTTCTCCACCTGCATTTCCATTCCTTTTGCCATACTGTGATCTACTCGATGGATTATCATACAATTTGATACATTTTAGATTGATTAGACACAAAAAAAGCCGCTCTATGAGCGGCTTTCTATCGTGATGGTATGCAAGAAGATTACGGTTTGTAGATGATCTCTACATCGTAGTCATCTTCATTCCAATCATCCCAATCATCATCATCGTCGTCTTCATCCTGAGCTTTCTTCAGCTGCTCAGCGTGGTAATCATCCCACTTGAATTCAACTTTCTCTGCTTTTTCTTCTTCAGCCTCAAACTTCGTCTTCGGCATCGCATCAATCGCAGTCATCAGATCATAAGTCAGTTCTTTAGTACCGATACGGTTAAGCGCCGAAATACGGTAGTACTTATCTTCCCATGCCAATGCATCAAGTACCTCATTGATCTTTTCCTGTGCTTCTTCTTCATCCAGAAGATCCGCTTTGTTAAAGATGATCCAACGAGGCTTGTTACCTAGCTTATCGCTGTATTGCTCTAGCTCATTAATGATCGTGAAGGCATTTTCTACCGGATCAGAACCATCAGCTGGTAATAAATCAATCATGTGTAGTAACACACGGCAACGCTCAAGGTGCTTCAAGAAGCGAATACCTAGACCAGCACCATCAGCAGCACCTTCAATCAAGCCTGGGATATCAGCAACCACGAAACTACGGTCTGAATCAACGCGTACCACGCCCAAGCTTGGTACTAGGGTAGTAAACGGATAATCAGCTACTTTCGGCTTAGCGGCGGATACAGAGCGAATGAAGGTTGATTTACCCGCATTTGGTAAACCTAACATGCCCACATCAGCTAAGAGCAGCAACTCAAGCCGTAAATGACGCACTTCACCCTTACTGCCCATACTCTTCTGACGAGGTGCACGGTTTACCGATGATTTAAAACGGGTGTTACCCAAACCATGGAAACCACCCTTAGCAACCATCACCTTCATACCGTGCTCAGTCAGATCGGCAATCACTTCACCGGTGTCTTCATCAATCGCACGTGTACCAACAGGGACGGTTAGTACCTTATCTTCACCACGTTTACCCGTACAGTTACCACCACGACCGTTTTCGCCACGTTCAGCGGCGTGAAAACGCTCAAAACGGTAGTCAATCAGGGTATTAAAGTTTTCATCGGCAAATAGGTAAACATCGCCACCGTCACCGCCATCACCACCATCAGGACCGCCTTTAGGGATGTATTTTTCGGTACGAAAACTTACTACGCCGTTACCACCGTCACCGGCATCGGCGCGAATAACAGCTTCATCAATAAACTTCATTTTTTTCTCCGCACTGTGGCGTTAAAACTGTCCATCCCGGTAGCACCAGCCATCCAAGATGCTATTAACCTATTGTACTACCAAATGTCACGCTTCTCCGGCCTTTTCAGTGATTGAAAAAACCATTCACGCTTCATGTTAACTGCATTTCGGGCGCAGAAAACGATGACCAATAGCACTGAACATGGCACTGCCCACCACTACCATGGCACCAAGATAGCCGAGGCTATTGAGCGCCACTGGCGCAATAAATTCGGGCCAAACGAGGCTAGCAAGATCAACAAAAATTATAGTAAACAGCGGTGCTAAGGTAATAACCGCACTCACCTGTGAAGCCTGCCAGCGAGCCATCGCTTCAGCAAACGCTCCGTAACCAACTAGGGTATTGATACAGCAAAACATCAACATACCCAACTGGCGCAGATCCATCAGTTGGATCTTTGAAGGAGTGGCCAACGGCGTCAGCATCACTGCACAGATCACATAGATCATCAATAAGATCTGCGGTGAGGTGAATTGCTTAAGCATGGCTTTTTGCGCCAATGCATACACCACCCAAACGACTGCAGCAAGCACAGCTAACAACACCCCGGTTGTATAGCCGCTTAAGCTGGTAAACAGTTCCGCTAAACGCTCATTGAAAAATAACAATAAGCCGGAAAGTAACCCAATGACGCCAATAACCTGATGGCGCCCGAGTGACTCTTTAAACAACCAGACGCTGGCCAATAAGAGCATCACTGGAGCCAACTGAATAATCACCTGAACGACAGGGGGATTCAGAAACTCTAATGCGCTGTTAAACAGTACAAAGTTACCTGCAAGGCCAAGACTAGCAAACAGCAAAAATAACCCACCAGATACACTCAGCGCGTTAACGGCTGGCAATTGACGGCGAAATCCAAGCCATAAGCCCAGCCCTAATGAGGCAGCGACAAAACGGTACCAAACAATCGTGAATGGATCCATGACCTCTACGGCTTGCTTCATCGCAATAGGTAGAGCGCCCCAGAATACCGCTGTCACCAATGCCAGCGCCATCCCTTGTATGGGGCTCTGTTTTGGCATAGTGCCTCCAATAACAAAAAGCCCCGCCAGTAGGCAGGGCTTTATCATTCATGTCGAATCTGAAATTATTCAGCTTCGATAGAAATGAATTTACGGTTCTTAGGACCTTTAACTTCGAACTTCACTTTACCATCAGATAGAGCGAATAGAGTGTGGTCTTTACCGCAACCTACGTTAGTACCAGCGTGGAACTTAGTACCACGTTGACGAACGATGATGTTACCTGCAAGTACAGATTCACCACCGAAACGCTTAACACCTAGGCGTTTAGCTTCTGAATCACGGCCGTTACGAGTCGAACCGCCAGCTTTTTTATGTGCCATCTTTTAATTCTCCTGTTATTAAGCGCTGATGCCAGTAATTTTGACTTCAGTGAACCACTGACGGTGGCCCGCTTGCTTACGAGAGTGCTTACGACGACGGAACTTAACGATTTTAACTTTATCGCCACGACCGTGAGTAACTACTTCAGCAGTTACTTTACCGCCAGCTACAAAAGGTGCGCCTACAGTAACTTCTTCGCCGTTAGCAACTAGAAGAACTGAGTCGAATTCAATGCTAGCGCCAGTTTCAGCGTCTAGTTTTTCTAAGCGTAGGGTCTGGCCTTCGCTTACACGGTGTTGTTTACCACCACTTTGGAAAACAGCGTACATGTCTTACTCCGCTTGTCCGCATAGGCCATTTGCCACGTATATTTTGGGCAATGGGTATGCGCTTAATCTTGTCATCAATAGGGCGCGAATGTTACGTGAAAATGGCGCTACTGGCAAGCGCTTGTGCAAAGAAAATTGGTGAAAAGGTGCTCAAGAATAAAAGTCACTGATTTAAACACAATCGAGATTATGAAGATTGGGCTTTTTTAGTGTAATATTCGATAAATAATTATCGCGGCTGATTAACAAATCCTGATGATGCAAGCCATTTTGACGAGCGTGGAAGCGGTATTGTAATCGCACACCAGCACGAACTCTCTCGTTCACAATGTCGATGGCAATGAGGTTGATAATCAGCCAGCAAGCTTAACAATTCGCCGGCTACGGCACACTACTTTGCTGGATGTACCATGGATTTCAACGCTATCCAAGCGCTCACTGCCGATGATATGGCAGCCGTTGACGCGAAGATACTGGCTCAACTGAACTCAGATGTAGCCCTCATCAATCAACTCGGTTTCTACATTGTCAGCGGTGGGGGAAAACGCCTCCGTCCGATGCTTGCAATCCTTGCCGCCAGAGCGCTTAACTACCAGGGTGAAAAACACACCACGGCGGCCGCATTTATCGAATTTACTCATACCGCCACACTGCTACACGACGACGTGGTTGATGAATCAGATATGCGCCGAGGCAAAGCAACCGCCAATGCCATGTTTGGCAATGCAGCTAGCGTGTTAGTCGGTGACTATATCTACACCCGTTCTTTTCAGATGATGACCAGCCTACGATCTTTACGGATCCTCGATATCATGAGTGAAGCCGTTAACGTGATCGCCGAGGGTGAAGTTCAGCAGCTCATGAACTGTAATGATCCAGATACTACCGAAGATAATTACATGCAGGTGATCTATTCCAAGACCGCACGCTTGTTCGAAGCCGCCACGCAGATCGCAGCGATCCTGGTCGATGCCCCACAGGATATTGAAACTGCATTGCAAGACTACGGCCGCTATCTAGGCACGGCATTCCAGCTGATTGACGATGTCATGGACTATAACGCTGATGGTAAGGAAATGGGCAAGAACGTCGGGGATGATCTGGCCGAGGGCAAGCCTACGCTACCGTTACTACATGCAATGACGCACGGCAATGCTGAACAAGCGGCGATGATCCGTGAAGCGATCGAGCAAGGCAACGGCCTTGATAAGCTACAGCCTATTCTCGCTTGTATGCATGACGTTGGCTCACTTGAATACACGCAACAGCGTGCCGAGGAAGAAGCCGAAAAAGCCATTGCTAGTCTGGCTACCATCCCTGATAGTGACTACAAAGCCGCTCTCGTAGCGCTTGCGCATCTGGCTGTTCACCGCAAAAAATAAACCATTAACGACAATGATAAAGTCTGCTAGCGCCTGCTGGCAGGCTATTGCTCTTCCTACCCGCCCACTCCAGATTTCCTATTACTCGGCCTGTCAGGCCAACTATACACAGCGCTGAACTATAGTTTAATAATCGAGAATAAAACCAACGAGGATCACCAGGATCCTTGGAGGAGCTATTATGCAAGCCAAAGATCTAAAACTAGGTATGTGGGTTGAATATCAACAGGGGATCGCCGAAATTATCGATATTGATCAAGATCACAACACGGTGATAATTGAAAAAATGGATGATCATCGCCGCATCAATATCCATTGCGCAGATCTTATAGATCAACCGCAACTGCATACTGGCTGTGACAGCTATTACTGATTCCAGCGACTCATATATAGTGCCATACATAGTAAAAAGCGGCCTAACTGAGACCGCTTTTTTACATGATACTAGCGAAATCTTCCGTTATTTAACGGCAAACTCTTCGCCCTTAACAATATCGTCATGCAGTGTATCTAGCATGCTTTCCAACGCTTCCTGCTCAAATGCACTCAGCGTACCGTAGTCCATCACTTCTTCAACGCCTTCTGTGCCTAGTAGTACGGGTTGAGCGAAGAAGCGGGCATGTTTACCGTCACCTTCAACATAAGCACACTCAACTAGGCCTTTCTCACCTTGTAAAGCGCGTACTAAAGACAGACCGAAACGACAAGCGGCTTGGCCCATCGACAGCGTTGCTGAACCGCCACCCGCTTTTGCCTCTACCACTTCCGTCCCCGCATTCTGAATACGTGGCGTCAACGCCTTAATTTCTTCTTCGGTAAATTCCACGCCTTCAACTTGCGACAGCAACGGCAGGATCGTTACACCAGAGTGACCACCAATCACAGGTACCCGTACCTGACCTGGATCAAGATCTTTAAGTTCCGCAACAAATGTCTCTGAACGGATCACATCCAGCGTGGTTACACCAAATAATTTACGCTTATCATAAACACCCGCTTTCTTCAGTACATCTGCAGCAATCGCGACAGTGGTATTAACCGGGTTAGTGATAATTCCCACACATGCTTTTGGACAAACAACAGCAATTTTCTCAGCCAGTGACTTCACAATGCCCGCGTTCACATTGAACAAATCTGCACGATCCATACCCGGCTTACGCGCAACCCCCGCAGAAATCAGTACAACATCTGCACCTTGAAGAGCTGGAGTCGGATCTTCTCCGCAATAACCTTTAATTGATACAGGGGTTGGGATATGACTCAAATCAGCAGCCACACCCGGCGTTACAGGGGCTATGTCATAAAGCGCCAGATCAGATCCAGCAGGTAGGCGGTTTTTCAGCAGCAATGCTAAAGCCTGACCGATACCACCGGCCGCACCAATTACAGCAACTTTCATGTTCATTCTCCTTTCATATAGAAGTATATAATTTTCAGACCAAATCATATGAAATCACAATTAATAAAAATCAATGATTTGATATTACGGGTCATTCAAATGTTATAGAGCAAGCCAATAGTAAATACAATCAGATGCAACACGGTTTGCGATATTGCGCATGGCAATGAAAAAAATGTGCCACATCCCAGTAACATTTCACCTTTTTATAGACTCTATTCATTACGTTAAAAGTGCATAATATCTGTTATTTATTCACTTTGTGGCGCTATAATGGTGATAGACACACCAGTTTACTTGAACTCTGTTTGCTTGCAGCCCAAAGGTTTGCCAGAATACAGCTCCTTCGTCCCTGTACATGAAATTTACTTATGCGAAATTCTGATAAACAAGAGCGCTTAGTTAAAGCGTTCAAAGCGATTCTAAAAGAAGAAAAATTCAGCTCTCAAGGCGAAATCGTTGATGCCTTGAAGGCGCAGGGGTTCGATAATATCAACCAGTCAAAAGTCTCACGCATGCTGACCAAGTTCGGCGCCGTCCGTACCCGTAATGCCAAAATGGAAATGGTTTATTGCCTGCCCATTGAGCTTGGTGTTCCAACCACCAGCAGTCCATTAAAAGAACTGGTTATGGAAATTGGCTATAATGGTGCACTGGTGGTGATCCATACTGGTCCAGGTGCAGCACAAGTAATTGCTCGCCTGCTGGATTCTCTGGGTAAAGCAGAAGGTATCCTCGGCGTGGTTGCTGGCGATGATACTATCTTCATTACTCCCACCAATGCGATTTCAACGGAAGATCTCTACGAATCCGTCTGTGAGCTGTTTGATTGCAGTAAATAATCGTTCAACAACGTCGTTACCGGTACCAGACAGGACTGTTTGTTTTGCATTCCGTCTGGTATCAATGCGAAGTCGCTCACCAGTACTAAAGTTTTCCACATTCCTCTCCATTACCACCAGATTGATTAATATCTATTTATTCTCTCATTTCGCTTTAACAAGCTTTGCTTATCACGTTTCAGCTCAAATAAATTAACAAATCTTTAATATTGTTACCCATTTTTGGTATCCTCGAAATACTACACCATGGAGGGTCATTGGCATTTCCCATGACCAGCTAAAACTTTTCTTTAGGGATAACAACACTCAAAAATGGATCGATATGGCATTAAAACAATTAATCAAAGTCAGTGCTCTTACCGCTGCTGTCATGACAACAGGGATGGCCAACGCCCAAAATTTCATCACGATAGGAACGGGTTCCGTCACCGGTGTTTACTACCCAACCGGGGGCGCAATTTGTAAACTAGTGAATAAAGACCGCAAAACTCACAATGTCCGTTGTTCCGTTGAGCCCACTGGCGGATCCATCTATAACGTCAATACTATGCGCGCTGGCGAACTCGACTTTGGTATTGCACAATCCGACTGGCAATACCACGGCTATAACGGCACCAGTAAATTTGAACAACAAGGTCCCTATAAGAAACTTCGAGCGGTGTTCTCTCTCCATGCCGAACCGTTCAATATTATCGTCCGTGCTGATTCAGGTATTAACAAAGTTCAGGATCTAAAAGGCAAGCGGGTTAATATCGGTAATCCGGGATCTGGCGATCGCGCCACCATGGGGGTTGTCATGGATGCGATAGGCTGGACCAATGCTGACTTCAAACTCACCTCAGAACTCAAAGGCTCTGAACGATCACAGGCCCTGTGTGACAATAAAATTGATGCCTTTGTCTATGTTGTTGGTCACCCTAACGGCTCAATCAAAGAAGCGACTACCTCTTGTGATGCAAAGTTAATCTCTGCGACAGGGCCTGCGATCGATAAAATCATTGCCGGCAACCCTTACTATACCAAGAGCAAAATACCCGCAGATATGTATAAAGGCACAAGTGATGATGTCAACAGCTTCGGGGTTGCCGCGACCCTCGTCTCTTCGACAGATGTTTCCGACGATATCGTTTATGCACTTGTTAAATCCGTCTTTGAAAATTTCAGTACTTTCAAACGCCTTCACCCTGCCTTTGCCAACTTAAACCCGGAGGATATGGTGAAAGAAGGGTTATCGATTCCCCTTCACCCTGGAGCGGTTAAGTACTACAAAGAAGTGGGTTATTTAGAATAATCTCCATATTCCAATCAGCAACATGCAGCATGCAGCATGCAGCATGTGCCACCATCACGGCACGTGCTGATTTCATATACCTAGATTTTTCACTTCATGATGACTCCCTAGCCCATCGAAAAAGGATGATGTATGACGAAGACAACCTTATCGTCAACAGATGCGCAGGATATGGTGACACAGGCAGATGCAGGAGCAAGGAACCCTACGGGACGGGCTGGACGTATTCTCTGGTTTGTACCACTCTGCTGGTCACTGTTCCAACTCTGGTACGCCTCACCACTGCCCTTCATAGTTAACTTTGGTATTCTTAATGATACTGAAGCACGATCGATCCATTTGGCATTTGCGGTCTTTCTGGCATTTACCGCCTATCCGGCACTTAAAGACTCTGCCCGCAATCGTATTCCCACCACTGACTGGCTGCTGGCCTTCATTGGTAGCGGTTCCTCAGCTTACCTCTACCTGTTCTACACCGAATTGGCAGAGCGTGCTGGCGCCCCAACTCAAATAGATATTATCGTCGCAGCTGTTGGAAGGAAAAAACCTTATCCGATGCCAGCAAAGAGGGGGTTGTAGATCTGCTCGAAAGCTTGATGTCTGGCGCCCGCAATATGATCGGGATCGGCGTCGCGACCGCTGCCGCAGGTATCGTGGTCGGGGTCGTCACCCTAACCGGAATAGGCCTAGTCATGACCGAGTACGTCGAATTCATTTCTGGCGGTAATATCCTCTTGATGCTGCTTTTCACTGCGCTGATCAGCCTGATCCTGGAGATGGGACTGCCAACCACCGCCAACTACATTGTGGTGTCTACCTTGATGGCACCAGTGATCGTAACCTTGGGCGCTCAACATGGTCTGATCATTCCACTTATCGCCGTGCATCTGTTTGTATTCTATTTCGGGATACTGGCTGATGATACGCCCCCTGTTGGTCTCGCGGCCTTTGCAGCAGCAGCGATAGCGAAAAGCGATCCCATCCGGACGGGGATTCAGGGCTTCACCTATGATATCCGGACTGCGATCCTGCCTTTCATGTTCATCTTTAACACCCAGCTACTTTTGATGAATATTGATTCCTGGTGGCACCTCATGCTCACGGTCATGTCAGCAATCATCGCCATGCTGACCTTCTCGGCTGCCACGCAGGGATGGTGGTTTACCCAAACGCGATGGTGGGAGGTGATCGCGCTGCTACTGATCACCTTTACCCTGTTTCGTCCGGGCTTCTGGTGGGATAAGGTTTACCCACCCAAGCATGATATGCCAGGCATGATGATCACGGATGTCGCAGGTCAGCTCGATATCGGCCAACCACTGGCGCTTTTAGTCAACGGGGAAACGCTAGAAGGCAAGCTAGTATCGAAATCTGTTCTGCTGCCTTTTGCCGAAGAGGCAATTTCCCCGGATGAGCGAATCGCATCAACGGGCTTAATACTCCGTCAGGATGGTAAACAGATATTAGTCGACATGGTTGAATTTGATAGCCCTGCTGAACAGGCTGGCATTGATTTTGATTGGGAGATCACCACGGTCAGCCTCCCCGCAAACCGCCCAATAAAAGAGTGGGTATTCGTACCCACTCTTATACTGCTAGGTGCGTTTGGCTGGAACCAGCGCCGACGAGCAAGACAGCTCGGCCACCTCTAGTCTGGCCACCCTCTAGCTTTGCTTAATATCGCAGGCTTTTTTTTCACGAAAAGGCCTGCCCAGCGAAATGGTATACACTCTATCTAGAGTTACCTTCCTTTTTGAGCAAAGAGGGCGCTATGTATAAGCAAATCTTAGTTCCAGTCGATCTCAATGATCCGGGGTTCGCCGACAAAGCCATCGAAGCTGCAATTTGGCATGCCAAAAATACCGATGCAACTATTCACCTACTCAATGTCCTGCCAGGTATTCATATGGCAATGGTGTCTAGTTACTTTCCTAAAGATGCGGCCCGCAAAATGCTGCAAGACTCCCAACATCGGTTAAAGGTATTTGCTGAACAACATATTCCGCCAGAAATAGTTCACCATCACTCGGTTACCGAAGGTAAAACCTGGACCACGATCCTTGATTATGCTAAAGGTATCGGGGCCGATCTGATTATCATCCCGAGTCATCAACGATCAACATTCGACAAGGTTATGCTTGGGTCTGTTGCGGCGAAGATCGTGGAGAACTCACCAATCAATGTGCTGGTGATCAAATAACACACTCTCCCTGACAACTAGCTCTGACGAATAAGACGATTTGACAGCGATAAAAAAGCCCACCATTGATGGCGGGCCTATCACTCACTGGCGGTGATCATACCCCCAGCGTGGCACTAATCCCTGCTTAATCCCAAGATGATCCAAGATCCTTGCGACCATGAAATCGACAAGATCGTCAATACTTTCAGGTTGATGGTAGAACCCCGGTGCAGCAGGCATGATCGTGGTCCCCATCTGAGACAACTTCAGCATGTTCTCTAAATGTAGCGTCGAAAACGGGGTTTCGCGCACCACCAGCAATAACTGCCCCCGCTCTTTCAACACCACATCTGCCGCACGCTCTAACAAGTTATCCGATAAACCATGGGCAACGGAAGCCAACGTCCCCGCTGAACATGGACAGATCACCATCTGTTTAGGTGCGGCGGAGCCAGAAGCTACGGGAGAAAACCAATCATCCTTACCACAAACCACCAGCCGCTCAGTCTCACATCCAAGATGCTTAACTAAAACCTGCTTGGCCGCTTCTGGACCAGATGGAAGCTTAAGGCCATGCTCTGTTGCCAACACCACGCGTGCAGCTGATGAAATCAGAAGGTAGACCTGATAATCTGCCGCTAACAGACACTCCAGCAAACGCAGACCATACGGCGCACCTGACGCTCCTGTCCATGCCAGCGTAATCCGCCTATCATGCTGATTAGTGCCCACTAGCATCCTCCAATGCGGTAAGTAACTTACCATGGATCCCACCAAAGCCACCGTTGCTCATCACTAGGATATTGTCCCCCGGACGAGCCGACGCCACAATTTTGGCAACTAATGCATCTAAGTCAGCCTCTGTGTAAGCTGGTTGATGACATAACTGAGCGATCTCGTCCACAGACCAAGGAATATTATCAGGCTGATAAATGAAGACTTCATCGGCCGCAGCCAGCGCCGGAGCGAGATCATGCTTATGCACACCAAGCTTCATGGTATTAGAACGGGGCTCAAGAACAGCCAAGATCCGTTGCTCTCCCACTTTCGCCCTTAAGCCACCCAGTGTCAGCTCGACCGCTGTCGGGTGATGGGCGAAGTCATCATAAACCCTGATACCATTATGCTCACCTTTAAGCTCAAGTCGACGCTTGGTATTAATGAATGAGCCAAGCGCCTCACAGCCAAGATCTGGTGTAACACCGACATGGCGGGCTGCAGCAATCGCCATCAGTGCATTATTAACATTATGATCGCCGATCAATGCCCAGTCGACGGTGCCGAGTTTTGTTCCATCAAGATAAACATCAAAGCAGCTTCCCGCTTCATCGTGTTTTTTTGCCTGCCAGTGGCCATCATCACCGATAAATTCCAACTCACTCCAACAACCCATATCTAATGTCTGATCAATCGCCTGAACACCTTTTGGCGCAAAAATACGCCCATTACCAGGAACAGTGCGCACTAAGTGGTGGAATTGGCGCTGGATCGCCTTTAAGTCATCAAAAATATCAGCGTGATCAAATTCGAGATTATTCATGATCAACGTACGAGGGTGGTAATGGACAAACTTAGAACGTTTATCAAAAAAAGCACTGTCGTACTCATCCGCCTCAACGACGAAGAACATACTTTCACCTAACCGCGCGGAAACACCGAAGTTTCCAAGTACTCCCCCGACCAAAAAACCAGGTTGATAACCACAGTCTTCCAAGATCCAGGCGAGCATACTTGCCGTTGTTGTTTTACCATGGGTACCTGCAACAGCCAGTACCCAGCGATCGTGAAGTAATATTTCCTGCAGCCATTGCGGACCAGAGGTATAGCGAAGATTATGATTTAGTACGTATTCCACGCAAGGATTGCCACGGCTCATCGCATTCCCCACCACAACCAGATCAGGGGCAGGATTGAGCTGAGAAGGGTCGTAACCCTGAATTATTTCAATACCTTGAGATTCTAATAAGGTACTCATTGGTGGATAGACGTTGGCATCGCAACCCGTCACTTTATGGCCAAGCTGGCGTGCAAGAATTGCCGCTCCGCCCATAAATGTGCCGCAAATTCCTAAAATATGGATATGCATAACTGTCGGCTCACTCGGTGGTTTTTGATAACTTCACGCTTCTGCATTACTTCGTTACCATAAAAAAGATCTTTATATACAATTCTTTATACACCAATAGACCACACACACTAACTCGGCGTCTAGCCAATATGGGTACCTTAATTGTCCGTTAGAGACATTGTACCTGACTTAACGACCCCAATGACAACATGATGCAAGGATTGTATATGTCCAAGATCCGAACCCTTGGTGAATTCATTGTCGAGAAACAAAATGACTTCCCCCATGCCAGTGGCGAACTCTCTTCACTACTCGGCTCAATTAAACTTGCCGCGAAAATCGTCAACCGTGAAATCAATAAAGCCGGTCTTGTTGATATAACGGGCGCTGTCGGTGGTGAAAACATCCAAGGTGAAGAGCAGCAAAAGCTCGATGTATACGCCAACGATAAATTCAAAGCCGCCCTCGAAGCCCGGGACCAAGTCTGCGGCGTAGCCAGTGAAGAAGAAGACGAAGCCGTCACTTTCAACAAAGAGCTAAACCGCAATGCGAAATACGTCGTACTGATGGATCCACTTGACGGATCATCAAATATTGATGTCAACGTGTCTGTCGGTACAATTTTTTCAATTTATCGCCGAGTATCCCCCGTGGGTACCCCGCCAACAGAAGAGGACTTTCTCCAACCGGGCCATCAGCAAGTTGCTGCCGGATATGTGATATACGGCTCATCCACCATGTTGGTCTATACCACAGGCAACGGTGTGCATGGCTTTACCTATGATCCCTCTCTAGGGGTCTTCTGCTTATCGCATGAAAACATGAAAATCCCAGAAAACGGCCAAATCTACTCCATCAATGAAGGCAACTACATCCGCTTCCCTATGGGGGTGAAGAAATATATCAAGTACTGTCAGGAAAATAATCCTGACGATCACCGCCCCTATACCTCGCGCTATATCGGCTCTCTGGTTGCGGACTTCCACCGCAATCTATTAAAAGGTGGGATCTATCTATATCCGAGTACGGCAACATACCCCAACGGTAAACTGCGCTTACTATATGAATGCAATCCAATGGCTTTCCTGATTGAACAGGCTGGAGGCGAAGCATCTGACGGTAACCAGCGTATCATGGATATCAAACCAATCGAGCTCCACCAGCGAGTACCTTTCTTTGTTGGCTCAACCAATATGGTCCATAAAGTCATCGCGTTTCTCAAAGAGTTTCCAGAATAAAACCATTTCATCCCCGCAGGCTGTATTGCAGCCTGCTTTCCATCCTGAAGTTCTTTCCTATATCAATCGCAGTACTTGGCTTATAGCAACTTACCGACCGTTGGTGTTAGACAAATAATTAACGATATTGCTATTATAATTGCAACGCAATTAACAATTAATCAACCAAGAAAAGGAAGAAGCAATGAGCCTTAATCAGGTACCAGCAGGAAAGGAACTTCCCAACGATATTTATGTTGTCATTGAAATCCCAGCTAATGCGGATCCAATCAAATATGAAGTGGACAAAGACTCTGGAGCCATATTCGTCGATCGTTTTATGTCGACGCCTATGTTCTACCCATGCAACTACGGCTATGTAAACCATACTTTATCTTTAGACGGCGATCCTGTCGATGTACTGGTTCCTACGCCCCATCCTCTGATTCCAGGAGCAGTGATCCGCTGCCGCCCCGTAGGTGTACTCAAAATGAGCGATGAGTCAGGAGAGGATGCAAAAGTTGTAGCGGTACCACATAGCAAACTGACCAAGGAATATGATCATATTCAAGATATTCACGATCTTCCAGAGTTGCTTAAAGCACAAATTACGCATTTCTTTGAGCGTTACAAAGAGCTTGAGCCTGGGAAATGGGTTAAAGTTGAAGGCTGGGCTGATGCTGCAGCCGCGAGAAATGAAATTCTTGAGTCATTCGAGCGTGCTCAGAAAAAGTAATCTGACTCCGCTCTGAGAGTTATCCATGTTCCTGAGACTTGCAGCTTGGGAATATGATTAAGAGGTAATAGCAATGCAAAAGCTATTGGCAGCCGCCATCATTTGTTGTACTACATATTCAGGGCTTGCCACTGCGGAGGTTGTGACGCCAAAACAGTTCTGGCATCAGCATCAACAAACCCAGCAGGGGAAAGCGCTGATCGTCGATGTCCGTACGAATCAGGAATTTATTGACGGGCATTTACCAAATGCGATCAATATTCCTCATGACGATATTGAACAGTTAGAGAAGATCGCCCCCGATAAAACCCAACCTATATTCATCTACTGCCGCTCCGGCCATCGCGCAAGTATCGCAGAACAAGCCCTTAAAAAGCAGGGCTATGAAAATATATTTAATGGTGAGAGCTATCAGGCACTGCTTAATGCGATACCGATAAGTTATAGATAATCCGCCTCTTTCCAAACCAACGCAAAGATCCCAGCTCGAGGAAATGCGACAACCAAGGTTCAACTAGCACGGTGCTTGGTCTGACACCAATCACCGTTACTGATCGGTGCAATATTGGCGAGGCAGCCATTATAGGTATATACCCAACTCTCCCCCAACGGTGTCATAACGGGTACCCGATCATAAAGATCTGGGTACCTTTCTAATGCATCAAGTACTTGCAGTGTCTCAGCAGTGATCTCATACACCTCTCCCACCAAAGCAGGAGCACCAGAACTGATAATAGCAGCCGGATAGTCACCTAAATCAAACAACCGAAAACCAGATTGCAGGGTGCAGGCTCCTAAGCATATTGCCCCATCTAAGAGGGAGGCATTTACCTCCCCCTTTCTCAGCGTACCGTATACAAATACCTTCACGCCGTTGTCTCTCCTCCGATTATCAATGCCGTCCGATTTGATTTAGTTAAATTCAAACTGATATAACAGATCAACCGCGCTATCTAACCCTGACACTACCTCAACATACAAGCCTTTCATCAAACGATAACGCACTGTAAATTCACCAATAGAATCAAAGATCCCTACGCCATACTTTACTTGCAGCCCTGGTGCGATATAACCACTGATGGTTACCTGAGATTCAGATCCCGAACCTGCCGTGTCTAATGCTAAATCCTTGACCCCGAAAGCCTCTCCGACACTGCCAACCAACTGTCCGCTCTGAGCTAAGCCCATACTGATCAGCGCTGTTGTCATCGCATCACCGCTGTCGCCTGATTCGCTGTCCAGATCTTTTCCACGCAAAATATATGACAGTGCATTTTGTTGCGGCATTGCTGGATCAGAAAAAATCGCGACTTTTGGCGCATCCGCCGGCCCAGTCACACGGATCCCAGCAATTACATCATTTTCAATATTGTTAGGATCTCGGATCGCTTCAATCGATAGATAAGGTTGGTCAGCGGGACCATTAAATAAAATCTGTCCTTTACGGATCACTAATTCCTGGCCAAATGAACGATAAGTACCATCACGTAGATTGATCTCGCCGTAAACCAACGGCCCTTTATCACTCTGACGAATATTCAAATCACCCACTAACCCGGATTTCAAACCAAACGCGGACAATTGAACATCATCACCAATCCGAACCAAGATATTAGTCTTGATTGCAAAGGGGGATTTTTTCTTTTCCTTGATCGGTTGCAAATTGGCATTCAATAGAATCTCATCTTTGGATACCGCGACAGCTGATTTAGGCAACTGATCCACCGTGATTCTCCCCCACGGTATAGCAATGCTGCCTGTTACTTCGGCCCGTTTAGGGGTCGCCTTGATGGTCAGATCTGGCGACACTTTTACCGCAAGCATTGGTGGCACCGTTACCTCCAGCTCCCGGCCGTTAACCTTAAGCTGAGTTCGCCACTCGCTAAGATCATGCCAGTCCCCGTCACCTTTCAGGTTTAGCTTACCATCCGGGGTGATCACCTCACCATTCAGTACCGCCTGATAACCATTGAAGGTCGCGGTAATGTCAGCTTTCTCAACATCAAGAGGCACAGTACGCCCTACCGCTTTTACATTACTGACTTTCAGCAAGCCATTGACTGCAGGGTGCATCACTGGCCCAGAAACCATCAGGTTAGCATCCACTTGTCCATCAAAGGTGTGGTAATCGATCAGTAGAGGTTTAAGGAAGCCAAGCATAAAACGATCTAGCTTGAGGTTGGCTTCAAGCTGCTTATCCCCAGTCAGCTGACTCACCGTAGCTCGCCCACTCAAGTCACCATTATTTTTTACCGCAACCAACCAATCAGCATTCAGTACATCCTGCTTCATCTCAGCATTGACGGTAATACTGTCCCAGCCTACTGTCAGCGGTTCAAAATCCGGCTCTTCTTGCTGTATCACCGATCCTGCAGGAAAACGCACAGCGGCCTTAAAATAAGGTGCAGATTGGGGCGCCCAGGTCGCTTCAGCATTCGCGCCAACAGAGCCGGATAGCTTAATATTACTGGGAAGGTATTTAGCAATTAAGCCAAAATCAAAACCATTCACTGCGACTTTCGCGTGTCCACTCGTTCCTGCCTCTAAATTATCGGTTAAGCACAAGGAGGCCTGCTTCTGTTGCCAGCAGTGAGCCGCAACGCTGACCATTTGCGTTTTAAAGCGATACCCTAATGCCGTTGGATGGTTCAGTCGCCATGGGCCGATATCGGTCTCAACAACACCTTGCTCCAACATACCTTGCCATCCATGCTTACGATCAAGAGAGCCAGAAAGACGAAGGTCAGTTCCCACTGGCTCGGCATTAAGATTAAGCATTAGTTGATGGTGCTGCTCTGTGCCATTCAGTTGCATTGACAAAGTATCAAGCTTAAAACTGTCATAATGACCGTTAGAAGCGATTAAGCGAATATCTGCTCGCAGATCCGGCATGGGTTTTATAAACCCAGTTAGCTTCAACTGTGACAATGAGGCTAAACCTTGCCAGCCTAATGCCTGACCAACCAAGTCCACAACCAGATCAGGCTCTGCCATTTTGCCACTCATGGTGATCTTACCTTTCACGTTACCTCGTAAATCCGGCAATGATTTCGACAGATCTGGCGCATTAATCTTTGCGGTCATATCCCAGTTATTGGTCAACTGGCCCTGTGCAGTCAAACTATTCGGCCCATGAGCAATAGATAACCCTTCAGTCTTAAGTGCCAGATTACCTTTTCCGGTTACATCACTCGCATCCAACTGACCATTTAAATCAAGCTGTTGCCCCATCACCGTACCATCAACGGCTAAGTCGGGTAATTTGACATACCACCCTCCCTTTCGGGTCAAACCACCAGAGGTGATTAAATGACCACTGAGATCTCCGGGTACCCCCTGCCATTCGAGGCCTGGTTGAATATGACTAAATGCTAGCTTTCCTTTCCAATTCACCAAGTCTTTCCAGCTAGCACTGGCACTTCCAGTGACGGTTCCCCCCAGTGAGTCGAGGGCTAACAGGGTAAGATTAATATCGCTTAAACTGCCTTTACCCTGTAGATTCGCACCAACGACAGGCATGGGTTTACCATCAATCTGACTCTTAAGCGTAAATGAATATGACTTAAGACTTCCCTTAGCCGCTAACTGAGAATTTGACGCCTCAAAATCAGGTTTCGTTTTGATAGGCCACTGAAGGTGATTACTTTTTAGGTTAAGATCAAAAGGCAAGTCCGGGACCAGCGGTTCGAGTCGCCCAGTCAAAAGCGCGTCGAGTGTACCTTTCAACTGAGCATTAATACTTAACTCAGCAACACTCCCCCCAGCATGCAGGCTAAGGTGGTGCCCACTCAGTGGAGCCATCGCAATATCGAGCCCAGCATCTAACGATAATGGATAATCACCTGTCAGTGTCACGTTAGCTTTTGCATTTAACTTAGCTTGGGGTATATCCAGCAACAACTGGTCAATAGCGATATCACTTTTTTGCCCACGAGCGACTAACTCCAACAAGTTAATCTGCTGTGGCGTATCCCCATTAAGCTTGAATGCCTTGACAGTAAAGCGTTGCACATCAATATCCAAAGGTAGTACAACGTTGGGTAAGGCTATCGCTTTGGCTGGTTCTGGATCGGCTGTTTTGACGGAAGATGTAGTCTCAGGTTCAGACTTTGCCAATGTTAGCTCAACCCCCTCCCAATCCGTCGGTTTCAGCGTGAGGTGGCTTCCTTCCATACTGGCGGCGGTTGAAAAGGACTGCCATGTCACCTTGTTACCAAGGATATCTAAAGAGATATCATTGAGTACAAGACGGTTAAGAGTTACAGGTAATGGCAGTGCAATTTCTGTGATGGGCTCAGAACTTTCGTCCTCACTATCACTCGATGCAGGAAGGGTCGGCATCGAGAAATCAACGCCCTGCACAGTCAAATTTGAAATACATACTGCAGAGTTAAGCAAACAACTGTCATCAATATCGAGTGTTAATGAATTTGCAGCAAGTCTGAGTGCTTCGTCCTGATAATTCACCTGTTCAAGAGTGAATCCTTTCAGCAAACTACCATGGCTCCCACCAACAGATAGTGCAGGCAAGGCTTTCTCTGCTCCCCATATAGCAATTTTCACACCAGCAGGGGTATACAGCAAAGCAGCGATAGCAATAACCAACACCAATAATAGCGCCAATATTGCAATGGTGACGCGTTTTACCCAAATCATATCTCAGGCCCTAAAATAAAGTGGATCTGGAACTTATCTTTTTCTTTATCTAGACCCCAAGCAAAATCAAGCCGAATAGGACCTACTGGTGACGCCCAGCGAACACCCACCCCGGTCCCCGCCAGCCAGTCGGGACTGTCATTCCAAGCGGAACCATAGTCATAGAAAATCGCGCCCCACCAATCACCGTAAACACGATACTGATACTCTAGGCTTGAGGTAGCCATATACTTCCCTCCCATAAGGAGGCCTTTGTCATTTCTTGGCGCGATAGACTGGTAGCTATAGCCTCGCAAGCTATTATCGCCACCAATAAAGAATCGCATTGATGGCGGTACATCTTCAAGGCGATCTGCAAAAACGGCACCACCATCTAAACGCAAGATGCCACGATGATTATCACCAATACTTCGAATCCAAGCGGTACGACCACGTAGGCGAGCCAGCTTCGAATCAGAACCCAACGCGGGGTCAGAAAATTCCACCGATATCAGCTGGCTATCTCCCCATGTAGGCATAGCACCACCGCGCAATCGGATCCTATCGTAACTAATTCCAGGCACGACCATATGTAAGACGCCACTTTCATCCTTGCCTTGAGTGTAATTCTCATAAAGTAATCGAAGCGAGGCTACGCGCTTCCAGCTTGACTCCAATCGCCAATGCCGCTCAAGACCAAGGCTATATTCAGTGCTGACTGTGTCATGATTATCTACATAACGGATCCCACCTATCACCTGATAGTAATTATTCAGGACATCTTCCAGCGGTATTTTGTAACTCGCCTCAATTTTAGGCTGGATTTTAGAAATTTCAGTATTAACATTCAAACTGTGGCCAGCACTATTTAGCCATGGTTTACGCCAATTTAACTTCAGACGCATACCAACATCTGTAGAATAACCGATACCGGTTTCAACTTGGTTTTTTACTTGTGGGGAAAGCGCTACATTAATAGGGATACTACCGTCAGCGAGATGGGAGGAATCTCCTCCCACGAAAATAGATGAAAACCATCCAACATTAGATAAACGTTGATTAAACTCACCTAAAGAAGAGACTAAGTAGGGGTCACCTTCTTCATAGGGGATAAGAGACTCAAGCCTGTCGAGTTCAATTTGACTCCCTTCGAAAGAGGTTTTACCGAAGTTATAACGCTGGCCTGAAGCATACTCAAGAATGATAAAGGCTTCATTTCGACTCGGTACCACTTCTAACTTACTGACTTTAAGCTCAGCATCAAAATACCCTTTACGCAAAGCTAAGCTACTGAATGAGGATTTCAGACTTTCATATTTGCCCTGATTAAGTGTTTTTCCGATCCCAAGACCACTTTCCCTAACCAGAGCAATAAAGTCAGGATCATCCTTAGCCATCCCTGTGATAACAATATCACTACGAGTTATCACTGTTTTGGGACCAGCTTTAACGTCGACAATTAGTTGACGATCTTTGCCATCAATAGACTCAGTAAAAGAAATTGTTGGGTTATAACGACCTAAGGCCTTAAGTGCATCGCGGATTTCTTTCTCCAACTGCATCTGAAAACGCAACGAGGTACTGTAGTCCTGTTTAGGAATAGCAGAAACATAAGCTTCAACATTTCTGTCTAAACTTCCTTTTAATCCCTTAATTTTCAATGTTGTCTTAGCTGAAACTGGTAAGGTCACAACTAATACAAGAGCAGCAAGGCAATATCTCAGTATAACTTTATTCATTTGTTTATTACTTCATCAGTAAGCGCATCATTACTATTTATCATTTAACTCGGTTAATTCTGACAAAGCACAGCCTCAACTGCCAACCTTTTACCGACAAATTAATGGATTAAATATGTTCATTGATTGTCACTCATCTTTCTTCTACGTTAAAAGAACATGCAAACATAATCGGGAAATCATATATGCCATCCGCCAAACACCAGATACCGTCTGCCGATCAGGCCCTGCAAGGAAGTACCCCCCTTATCATCCCCAATAGCACACATGCGGTGAATGGGACTAAACTTAATCATGATATTCCGGCCGGAATGGAAATACTAACCATTGGCATGGGGTGCTTCTGGGGTGCAGAACGATTATTTTGGCAACAACATGGCGTATTTAGCACAGCAGTAGGTTACAGTGGTGGACTAACACCTAATCCGACCTATAAAGACGTTTGCACGGGCCAGACTGGCCATACCGAGGTAGTCAGAGTGATTTTTGATCCTACCATCATATCACTGAATTCATTATTAGTGCTCTTTTGGGAAAATCACGATCCTACACAAGGCATGCGCCAAGGTAATGATATAGGAACTCAATATCGTTCAGCTATCTATACACACACACCTAAACAACATCATGCGGCGCTAGAAAGTCAAACACGCTATCAGCAGGCCTTAGGGCAACGTCGTATAACTACAGATATTGAACCAGCCAGCAAATTTTACTTTGCAGAAGATCACCATCAGCAATACTTAGCTAAGAACCCTAATGGATATTGCGGATTAAGCGGGTCTGGTATATGTATGCCAACAAAGTAGCCCCTACAATCCACAACTCTAAACATAATAAATTTAATTTTTTTAAACTGGCTCACTCATTTTAACAGTGAGATCAAAGATAATAATGTATCAAAAAATGATAGTGAATAACCATGCTTTAGCACTGATTTGATTACATAAGCTAAAAGTGGTTGGCACAACAACATCATCCACGTCTAAGGAAGACTAGCCATGAACGAAGATGATATTGACACGATTGTTAAGGTTATCGAACCCAAAAAAGAAGAACAACGTCGACAGAAAAAAACTGTCAAACAAGCAATTGAACATATCGCAAAAGATATCGTTGTGGGACATTTGATTACACCACATGACAAGGTATCACTATCAGACCGATGTAACTTACGAATAAATAAAGAACAGATTAACCAACAAGAAAATCTCGAGAGAATATTCAAACTTGCCTATGATAGCTGCAATGCAGAAAAAGCGGTAGAGATCGATCCAGACTGGCTAGCACACTTCATGTTGATAGCCAAACACATCCGAAATCCATCAATGCAACGCCTATGGAGCCGAATTTTAAAACAAGAATGTACATATCCCGGGTCAATATCGCTAAAGACATTGGATACACTTAAAAGTATGACCAATAAAGAAGCACAAGTATTCCATAAAGCATCCACGTTAACTTGTTATTTTGGCATAGATAAAAGTAAAAAATTACTTACCGCCATCAAAATTAAACATAACTACCTACCAACACTACTTCCACCAACATTAAAGAAGATTAACCTCGGTAATTTTCATTTACCTTACTCTGACCTGCTGATATTAATTGAGCTAGGTCTTATTCTTAGAAGTGAATTAGAATCAGGAGAATTTGCTTGTTCAACCCTCCTGTCCTTCCATTATCAAAATCACAGCTACCGACTTTCAGCCCAGCAAAAGGGGATTAGCTTTACCTATTATCGTTTATCACCAACAGGCCAAGAAATCGCAGAACTGCTGGGCAGCAAAGCTCATGAACCATTCCGAGAAAGTATTTTAGAATTGATAAACTCACACTTTATTGTAGAACATCAATAAGACTATTAACGACGGCTCCATTAAAATCGTCATAGATTTCATTCGTAAAATAAGTCCAAGCCTTTCGAATCAGGCTAAGGATAAATGGCTGAACAGACGCTGCTCTTATAGAAAAAATGTCCCCCCGACGTATCAGACGCCACCCACCGTCAAAGTAAAGAAACTAACCAACTGAACAACCGCCTCGTCTTAACCCTGATTTCAGATAATGGAACATGATCCCTTTAGGATTACCACGAGACTCAAAGGCCATCGATAGTGCTTTCCCTGTCAATCGACTATCAGGCGATAACGACATCGCCCAACCAATCACTGTTCTAGCGAAAAGATCCATTACTACCGCCAAATACATCCTGTGATTACCCGTCCATACATACGTCACCCTCCAAACTTCATTCGGCACAGTAACAGCAAACTAATGGCCTAAGTGATTTGGCACCTCAGCCACAAGAGCCGTTAGCCAGGGTCAGATCGCGAACGTTTTCCGACCAATCACAGCAGATTTGACCCGCTGATCGAGTTGTGATCTTATACTCCCTTTTTCAGGAGTATAACCATGAGCATCGACGCATTTTCTAAGTATTTCGGCGACCTGAAAGATCCGCGCCAGTCAGCCAAAATCAGTTACCCATTATTCGATGTTCTATTCTTGGCAGTATGCGCCATCATCGCTGGTGCCGAGGGTAGGGAAGACATCGAAGACTTCGGTGAAGTTCACCTCGATTGGTTCCAGCAAAAAGGTCTATTTAAAGGCGGCATGCCGGTTCACGACACCATCGCCCGTATTGTTTCACGCCTCGACCCAGCAGAGTTTCAGGCGTGCTTTACAAACTGGATGCAAGTGATATCTGAGCGCTCTGAAGGCGAACTTATCGCTATCGACGGTAAAGTCCTGCGTGGCTCCTACGACCGCGAAAGCCGCCAGTCGACTATTCATATGGTCAGTGCATTTGCCACAGCTAATGGCATGGTTATCGGCCAGTTGAAAACCGATGCTAAGTCGAATGAAATTACAGCCATACCGGAGCTTATTAAATTACTGGATATCAAAGGCTGTCTGGTATCAATTGATGCAATCGCCTGCCAGACAAACATTGCTTCAGCCATCATTGATAACGGCGGTGACTACCTGCTAGCGGTTAAAGGCAATCAAGAAACACTAGCGAAAGCCGTGCGTCAGGCGCTGTCAGAGAAGACTACCGTTGCAAGTGTCGCCACCGATGTGGCAATAGAACAGGAGCATGGGCGCATTGAAGCCAGAGAATACCATGTGCTCCCAGCAAAAGATCTGGCACAGCAATTTCCTGATTGGAAAGGTCTAACGAGCATTGGTGTTGCTATTGGTTATCGCATTGATAAATCAGGCAAAGAATCGCTGGAGTACCGTTATTACATCAGCTCAGCAGAGCTGAGCAATGAGCGTTTTGCTGCGGCAGTTCGTGGTCATTGGGGCATAGAAAATAGCTTGCACTGGGTTCTTGATGCAACCATGAATGAGGACGATTGCCAGATTTATCGGGGTGATGCCGCCGAAATTATGGCTTGCATGCGTCATATGGCTCTGAACATGCTGCGTGCTGAAAGCTCAAAGAAAGCCAGTATCCGACGCAAACAAAAGATTGCAGCCATGAGCAGTCCCTATCTGGAGAAAGTTTTACTGGCTGGCTTCAATGCAGTGGGTAAAAAGTGAGCATTCATGCTCTCACCCTGAGCAGTTAGCTCAGTGACGGTTTAGCTAGGATAGAAATTCGTAGCCTTAAGGAAGGCATCACAGTTAACAGCAGGACAGTGACAACAATTGTCCATCTATATTGATAATATGCAGTCAATCAAATAATGGTGGACGGATCCATATCCAAATCTATATGACATCTGTATTTGATGTCGATTATAAGCTGTCCAATATTTACCGCTTGCTCAAAGAACTAGGGTTCTCGTAGATCACCAACCACCCAAAGCATTCAAAATAAAATCAAGCACAAGCACGATGCTTTTAAAATACCGCTCACTGACAACGAGCCTTAATATTCCAACTCACATATCACTGTCTCAAGTGGATATTTAGTTTCAAGATGAAGCTCAATTTGGACAACAAAATACGACAACCGGCATATGGGTATATGGGCAAAAAAGGAACACGTCCACAAGTTGTTCGACAACAACAACTTGAGTACGCCTATTTATTTGGTGCTGATTACATCAACACCACCTTTCTAATCGATCTTTCCAAGGATATGACGATATCCTCGAGTTTATACGGATGCTTGGAATGACTATATCTCTAAGCCAACAAAAGTGATGATAATGTGTTTCAGAAAAAAGCAGAGATTGACGTAACGCTTAATGTAATTGGCAAAGGAGCTAATGGTCGCGGGTATTTCTACCCACCTAGCTACTGAGAAGACTTGAACGTATAAGGAAAAAGATCGCCAACATCACTATCTTCATCTCGCAGAGGTAATTACGCAGATAAGCATGAGGCTCTACGTTGTTCGCTCTGCTGGTCAATATCAAACTGAACAAGACCGCACTGGCATTTGTCCCGCTTTGGGTATAACTGAACATCCAAGCTTTACGACCCGTGGCGACCGGGTGGATCTCTCATTCAACCCGATTGTTGTCTATCGGATAACCACCATCTTCAACGTACCTTTCTAGATAAGGCCATTGCTTTAGCGCATAGCTGACGGCTTTTCCCATCGGGCTTTGTGGTAGAAGTTTGGCCGCCGCTTTCACTAACCAAGTATGGAATCCGGTGAGTATTGGGATGCTCTATCTTTGTCGCAGCGCATACCGTTCTGATGCCGATAAAGATTTTGCTTTTTTCTCTATCGCGTACAACTTTTGGATATAGCTGAGTGCTTGCTGGACTTGCCCTGTTTTTTTAGGGCTTAGGTCGAATGCATCTTTGAACTTGCGCCGTGAGTGGGCCCAACAACCAAGATGCGTGATCTTTTCCAGCATTCGCCAGGCTGATATTCGAATAAGACGACAGTGTTAGTGCTTTGCTCGGGGCTAGTGTACGCCCATAAATAGGACTTACTTTGCGCTTTTTATCAGGTTCTTTAAGAACTTGCAACGTTGTCTCATCACCGTGGATAACGGATTCTTTGAGGAGGGCTTCGTGCATGGGCCGGTAAACGAGTGAAAGTAGCTCAGCTGTTTTTATCATCCAACGAGCAAGGGTGGCTCGTTGGATATCAACCCCGACCTGTGAGAGTTCTTTTTCAATACGATACAGAGGGAGGCCGTCGGCATGACGATGTGCCAGCTGTTGCGATGCTGCCCGGTAGCGGTTGTTTACGCATGGCGGCGGTAATAATTTTGCTGTCTTCACCTTGGTTTTCACAGTAGCGGCACGCATATTTTTTACGCTCACGACGTAACACTTTAACCTGTTTGGGAATGATCTCAAGCTGCTCTGATGTTTCTATACCGATATTATGTAATGCTCTCTGACAACAGCCACAGATCTTTTCTTCTTCAGACAAGTCATACTCAATGACTTCACGCGGTAGATCTGGGTTGATAGGTTTACGCCCTCGTTTACGTGTATAGGTGATAGTTCCCGTTTCAGGTTCATCATTACTTGGAGGGGTATCGGCGAGTAACTCGGCTTCATTGAACAAGCCTCCTTGGGCTGGGAACTTCTCACTTTGTGGCAGGTAGCGCTTAGCTTGCGCAAGTCGAAACTGCTCCCACATATCAGCGATACGAGATTCATATTGCTGAGTCATTTGCTGCGTCGTATTTTGAACCAAGCCATCGATATAGGTTTGGATTTCTGAGGTGATGCCCGCAGGATTTTTTAATTCCGCTTGCATACTATAAGCATATTAAAAACATCAGGTTATGCGCGATTTTCGCTTACTTTTCATGATATTTTCAAGCCCTTTATAGGTTCATGAGCAACCGCATTTGTCCAGTTTAGGTCATCGAGTAACCACTGTAATTGCCTCGCTGTTACCTCTAACGCTTGAGTGTCTTGCGGGTGACGAGGCCATTTGAACCTCCCTTTTTCTAGTCGTCGATAATGAAGCCCAAAGCCATTGGTATCCCATTGCCGGATTTTCAGCTTATCTCGACCTCGGTTACAAAATACAAACCAATGAGGCCCAACAGGATCAAGCTCCAACACATCTTCGACCAACAAGGCTAACGTGTTGATAGACTGTCGCATGTCTGTCACCCCAGTAGCGAGGTAAACACGTCCGCCAGGTGAGGAAATCATGCTAGATATTGCAATAGATGAGGCAAAATATTCGGTCGCGGTAGGAATAGCGGTTACCCGCTACCCCCCGCACAGATCCGTACGTGCGCTACTAACGCATACGGCTCCTACCTTGGGTCGAACGTCAAAACGCTTCTCTGGGTAAGGATGTGTAATTTGAACTTTTGGGATCCAATAATCAACCAAGCGTCGAAACTTTTGCCATGTCATTGCGTGTCTTTGGCTTCGTCTCCGAAGTTGTTTTAGCCACGCATTCGTGACTTCTTTAACGAACGTATTAAGTGATTTTGAGTTCATTGGTACACCGTAGTAGTTTAAGTGACCTTGGATGCTTGGATGA
>NZ_JAKJSL010000095.1:0-1148 GCF_050336815.1 Photobacterium nomapromontoriensis | reverse complement strand
CACCATGGGAGTGGGCTGCACCAGAAGTAGATAGCTTAACCTTCGGGAGGGCGTTTACCACGGTGTGGTTCATGACTGGGGTGAAGTCGTAACAAGGTAGCCCTAGGGGAACCTGGGGCTGGATCACCTCCTTAAACGATAGACTGCTGTTTTATGCAGTGTCCACACAGATTGCTTGGTTAAAATGTAAGAGAACATCTAAGTTGCCCAACAACTTAGACAGAAAGCTAAGTCCCGTTCGTCTAGAGGCCTAGGACACCGCCCTTTCACGGCGGTAACAGGGGTTCGACTCCCCTACGGGACGCCACTTAGGGTCGTTAGCTCAGTTGGTAGAGCAGTTGACTTTTAATCAATTGGTCGCAGGTTCGAATCCTGCACGACCCACCATCTTCTCCTCGAAGATGTAAAACTCGGAGGGCGATTAGCTCAGTTGGGAGAGCACCTCCCTTACAAGGAGGGGGTCACTGGTTCGAGCCCGGTATCGCCCACCATTTTCTCTTTTGAGAACTTCTCCTAAGAAGTAAAATATTGGGGCTATAGCTCAGCTGGGAGAGCGCTTCGCTGGCAGCGAAGAGGTCAGCGGTTCGATCCCGCWTAGCTCCACCACTCTCTAAACACRCTGGCAACAGTGTCGTTAGAAAGTGGATACTTCGGTAAACACATGTTCTTTAACAATCTGGAAAGCTGACTAGTAAATTCAATCGAATGATTGAATTAACAAATAGTTTTATCGTCTCTTTATAAGAGTGGTAAAACGAGTTCTCAACACAAACACATTYAAGTGTCTTGTATCGAGTCCGGCGAAAAACCAAAGTCCTTATTTTTCTTGATCGAAGATAACGACGCAAACCTTGGTTGTTTGACCAACTTATTTCACTTTCTAAGTGAAAACTAAGAGCGAAACCTCTTGGGGTTGTATGGTTAAGTGACTAAGCGTACACGGTGGATGCCTTGGCAGTCAGAGGCGATGAAGGACGTATTAACTTGCGATAAGCCCAGTTTAGGCAGTAAAAGCCACCTGAGACTGGGATTTCCGAATGGGGAAACCCACTTACATAAGTAAGTATCGTTACGTGAATACATAGCGTAACGAGGCGAACCGGGGGAACTGAAACATCTAAGTACCCCGAGGAATAGAAATCAACCGA
>NZ_JAKJSL010000094.1:0-1452 GCF_050336815.1 Photobacterium nomapromontoriensis | reverse complement strand
GTTTTACAGTTGTATTGGTTTCAAGTCGTCGGCCAAGCTTTGTTAATGTCAGATCTGAACCATCAAGAACACTCCGTGTAGCAAGTATCAGAGAATTAAGGCGTTTTTTGTGAATACTAGGGCAGTGGTTTTGAATTGTTTGCTGTAGAATCTGAAAATCGCGCATCGTACCGTCCAATTGGTCTAATGTGTTTCTGGCGATATCCATTAGATCAAAGGTGTCGGTGCGCGTCTACCTCATTGTTTATCAAAAAAATTATGAGGGGATTCGTAAGATGCAGGCGTTAACACTATTACGGAGGTTTTGTGCTTGATGCATTTTTGAAAGAAGTAGATGATGCTGTCATTAACTTATGTGGAAATAAAACGTGTTGGTACAGGGGACACGGTGATGCCACATATAAATTACACCCTTCAATCTTGAGATTAGAAAAGAAGTGTAATGAACCAGAGTTATTTTATTCCTATAAAACTCATGCATCATCATTAAATGGTATTAACAAAACCAATTGGGAGCTGCTACAGGATATGCAGCACTATGGGTTACCTACAAGATTATTGGATTGGACATCTTGTTTAGGAACTGCTTTATTTTTTGCTGTAATAGGTCAACCGGTATCTCCATGTGTCTGGATTTTAAGACCACACACCTTAAATAAAAAAAGCACTGGCCATGCTTGCATCTATGATACATCTAGCATTCCTGATATAGCTGGAAATAATCTCCCTGATTACTCAGTTTCAAATATTCTCACAGGGAATAGTAAAATTGACCTTCCTTTTGCTATCCAACCACCGCATGGAAATAATAGAATTGCAGCACAAAGAGGCATGTTTACTGTCCATTGTAACAATAGTTTACCCATTGAGGAGACCTGCCCTGAAATGGTTAGGAAAATTCTAATTCCTTGTGAGTTGGTTGAGTCAATTAAACGGTATTTAAGTTGTTTAGGAGTAGACGACTTTTCATTATTCCCTGATCACCAAGGATTAAGTAATTACTTGTTAAATAAGTACGTTAAATAGTGTTAACAAAGGCATTAAGGTGACGCCTGACACTCGGCGGTTTTGGTATGAAGTGTAATTGGTTCTGTAAGTTCAGCGTTGGCGCACCTTATGCCAAGGTGCTGACGGATCCCCTCATAATTTGCCCAGCCCTTCGGTGTGAGTGAGTCGTTGATATTCAAGCATTGCCCATTGATATTGGGAGTCGTTAATTTGATATCGTCGATGAACTCGAACTTCCCGCCCAAGTCGTGGTATTGAGAGGACTCTCCGGTGCTTGATGCTGTTAGCTTGGAAGTCAAAATGCCACTTTGCTTGTGCAGCCGCTAAACCATTCCACCACATTAAAATTTCAGCCAGTAACGCAATGAGCAGCAATATGTCTAAGCGTTTTGTGGATCRACTTCGATTATGTCGAAGGGCAATACCATAAGCGGTGCTTTTCAA
>NZ_JAKJSL010000025.1:0-135930 GCF_050336815.1 Photobacterium nomapromontoriensis | reverse complement strand
AGTTACTTTCCATATTGTGAAGATATTCCGCCTACTAAAAGGTAGCGCCGGAATAAAGTTCGATAGCAAGGCAATTTGTGAGTCGAGCGAAGGAGTTTAGCCTGCTAAATGACTGAGCGAGAGAGCAAATAAACACAGCTAGCGGGCTTTATAACCAGCGGAATGTTTTCAAACAGAATTTGCTTGGCGACCATAGCATTATGGACCCACCTGATCCCATGCCGAACTCAGTAGTGAAACGTAATAGCGCCGATGGTAGTGTGGGGTCTCCCCATGTGAGAGTAGGACATCGCCAGGCTTCAAATTGCTTAAGTGCTGAATAGACACGCTGCGGAGCGGTAGTTCAGTTGGTTAGAATACCGGCCTGTCACGCCGGGGGTCGCGGGTTCGAGTCCCGTCCGCTCCGCCACTATACTAAGCCCGAGTCTGATGACTTGGGCTTTTTTACATCTGTTGAAAAATGAATAGATGCTGCGGCGCGATAGTTCAGTTGGTTAGCCTTTTTACTTTCTAAATATTCATCCGAAATTATGGGTATGATTATCGTATATATAAGCAAGGTTGGATTTTTGTTCAGCTATGTTTTCTATACTTTACTGATCAATTGTAGGAGGTAGATATGAAGTTCATGATAGTCAGTATTTTTGTGCTCTTCAGTATAATCGGGTGCTCAAGCCAAGCGGTTACTGAATATTCAGTAACCCAAAACTGGGTAGGATTAGCCCAGTATGATGTGGAAGCGGGTCGTAAGGCGCGTTCGGCTGACGATCTCACTAAGTTAGGGGCCACGGAACCGACACAGAAAGATGCATACTGGTCTGCGTATACGGCACATGTGAAAGAGTACTGTAATCCAGATAATGCCTATAATGCAGGCCTTCTAGGCAAGCCGAGAAATAATGTGTGTATTGACAGTACTCCGCAAGGCTGGATATACGAAAAAAATTGGGAAACAGGTCGAGAGGGTAACAGTTTTTAATTTAGAGTGGTTGAAAAGCTGAACGTTAATCTGATGGTAGGCACTCGCACCTTCATGGCCTTCGCGGTAAGATACGCGCATTATTTGCTGTGAAATTTTGCCAGGAATGCTGATGACTGTAACCGCTAATGACTCGTCGCAAGTTGATAATGACCTACTGACTGAAATTGCGATTGCCTATTATCAAGATGGTGCCACGCAGGAAGAAATATCCCAGAAATTTGGCATGTCCCGAGCCAAAATTGGTCGGCTATTACGTCGTGCACGTGATGAAGGTGTGGTTGAGATCACCGTTAAATACCACCCTGTTTTTAGCGAAAAATTAGAGCAGCAGCTGATTAGCCGGTTTAATTTGAAACGGGCATTGATTGCGCTCGATCAGCCAGATGATGAAAGCCAGCGCCAACAAGTAGCGAGTTTAGTCTCCAGTTATCTTGCCTCGACGTTAACCGATGATATGGTTGTTACGGTGGGGCAAGGACGTAATATTGCGACGATAGCGAGCCATATCGGGGTTGTACCACATAGGAAGTGCCGCTTTGTGTGTGGTATCGGGGGGACACACCGCTCAGGTAATGCGATTAATGCGGATCATATTTGTCGATTATTGGCCAAGAAATATGGCGGGATCAGTGAAACGCTTTATGCGCCTGCCTACGTCGAAGATATTACGGTTAAAGATGCATTCATGAAAAACGGCACGGTAAAGGAGACGCTGGATCGGGCGCGACGTGCTGATGTGGCATTGATTGGGGTCGGAGATATGAATGAAAACAGTCATATGGTCAAACTGGGCTGGTTTACGCCGCAGGAAATTGTCGAAGCTCGTATCCGAAAAGGCGTGGTCGGTGATATTGCTGGTTATGACTTTTTTGATAGCCAGGGGCAGCGTGCCGATACCATGATGAGTGACCGAGTCATTGGGTTGAGTATGGAAGAGCTGCGTCATATTCCGACCGTTGTTGTCACTGCGGCAGAGAATAGTAAAGCGTTAGCGTTGTTAGGGGCGCTACGTTCAGGTGTTGTTGATGTTTTGGCAACCAGCGTCAGTAATGCGTTAACGATCCTAAATCTCGATCAACAAATGAAATAACCACCGCGGTTATATCGTATCGATCCACGTTATAGGATCTCGTATTAAGCTGTCTTAGGACAGCTTTTTTATTGCTTGCTATGATGAAAGATGATTGTAGTGAGGGCAAAGGATGCGGCAGAAAATACAACAAGGATTGATGGTACTGGTGTTATGGGCTGCCTGTACTCCGGTTTTTGCAAGCCCATGGGAGAAGGTGAAGCAACCCAGTGATGGGGTGTCTGAATCTATCGGTACGTATAATAATGGCTGTATTTCCGGCGCTGAATCGTTGCCATTGGTCGGCGAAGGCTATCAGGTAATACGTGCTCATCGTGGGCGTTATTATGGTCATCAAGACATGATCCGCTTTCTTCATGATCTTTCCCGTGGGGTACATCAGCTTGAGTTAGGTCAGTTATTGGTTGGTGATATTGCGATGCCCAGAGGTGGACGTTTTTCATCGGGGCATGCCAGCCACCAAACCGGATTAGATGCCGATATTTGGTTGAAGTTAACCGATAAGCCTTTAACCGAAACAGAGTTGGTGGATGTGCAGCCATTGCCGATGGTGCATGTAAAGCAATATAAAATTAATGATGAAAACTGGGGGACCAATCAAGCACTCTTGCTTCAGCTTGCTGCTGCGGATGAACGGGTTGCGCGTATTTTTGTCCACCCGGTCATCAAAGAGCAGCTGTGTCAGCGGGAATGGACTGACCGGGATTGGCTACGTAAAGTCCGGCCATGGTGGGGGCACTATTACCACTTTCATGTCAGACTGAATTGTCCGGAAGGCAATAGCAGTTGTAAGGCGCAAGGAGCACCGCCTCCAGGAGATGGGTGCGGTGTCGAGCTTGCGTCGTGGAAGCCCAAAACAGAAAAGAAGTCGAATAAAGCGAAGCAAGTGGTGAAGGCGAAAAAGAAAGTACCGCCTAAGCCGCCGGAGCAATGTCTGGTATTGTTAAATCAAGCCTCATAAAAAAAGCGCCGAAAGGCGCTTTTTTCAGGTCAAATTGGAGCAACTTATCAAGCTAGCCCTTGCAGGGTAACGAATTTTTCAAGCAGCTCGTCTTCGGTCTCGATATGATCCGGATCGGTAATGATGCAATTGGTGATCGGACAGACCGATTGACAGGTCGGTTTGTCATAGTGACCTTTGCATTCTGTGCATTTATCCGGATTGATCTCGTAGATCTCTGCGCCCATCACGATAGCTTCGTTAGGGCATTCAGGATCGCACATATCACAGTTGATGCATTTGCTGGTGATGAGCAGTGCCATAACGCTTATTGACCGTCTTTAGGTGCGTGTGGGTTACGGGTGTTCTCACCAGAGTTTAGATTACGCATCAATAGACCGAAATCCAGATCCATATCTTGAGGCACAGGAATAAACACAAAGTGGCCGTTGCCTTTTGCATCATCAATGACTTCTGATTTACGGTTTTCCATATTCTCAAGCGTGAAAATCACGTTGCCTTTTGGTGTCATGACTTCAAGGCTGTCACCCACCACGAATTTGTTTTTCACTTCAACTTCAGCGAGATCACCGCGGCGCTTACCGGTGAATTCACCAACAAATTGTTGTGAGTCAGAGATTGAGTAGCCGTAATCATAGTTCTGGTAAGTATCATGGGTATGACGACGTAGGAAGCCTTCGGTATAACCACGGTGTGCCAGGCTTTCCAGTGTGCCCATCAGGCTATCATCAAAAGGTTTACCCGCAACGGCATCATCAATCGCTTTACGGTAGACCTGTGCAGTACGAGCACAATAGTAGAATGATTTGGTACGACCTTCAATTTTCAGTGAGTGTACGCCCATCTTAGTCAAACGCTCTACGTGCTGAACCGCGCGCAGATCTTTTGAGTTCATGATGTAAGTACCGTGCTCATCTTCAAATGCCGCCATTTTTTCTTCAGGGCGATGTGCTTCGCTCAGAAGAATGACTTCATCCGTTGGTTTACCTAGGCCCAGAGTATTGTCTGGACGCTCTTCTGCTTCTTGTACCTGAACGGCGGCAGCATCTTGAACTTCAACGATTTGGCCTGCATCGTTTTCAGTGGCTTTCTCTGTCTTGTATTCCCAGCGGCAAGCGTTGGTACAAGTACCTTGGTTAGGGTCGCGTTTGTTGATGTAACCAGATAGCAGACAACGGCCAGAGTAAGCCATGCACAATGCACCGTGAACAAAGATTTCCAGCTCGGTATCTGGGCAATGTTCACGGATCTCTTCGATTTCTTCCAGTGACAGCTCACGAGAAAGGATCACACGTTCAACACCCTGAGTCGCCCAGAATTTAACGGTGGCCCAGTTTACCGCATTGGCTTGAACTGACAGGTGAATAACGACGTCCGGGAAGTTTTCACGGACCATCATGATCAGACCTGGGTCAGACATGATCAGGGCGTCAGGGCCCATTTCTACAATCGGCTTCAGATCGCGAATGAAGGTTTTGAGTTTAGAGTTATGTGGCTGAATGTTACATACCACGTACAGTTTTTTACCTTGAGCGTGGGCTTCATCAATCCCGATTTTAAGGTTTTCGTGGTTGAATTCGTTGTTACGAACGCGAAGGCTGTAACGTGGCTGGCCAGCGTAAACAGCATCTGCTCCATAGGCAAACGCATAACGCATGTTTTTTAGGCTGCCCGCAGGCGATAACAATTCAGGTTTAAACATAGCTCTTATTATCCAGTGTCTGATTGCAAATCAGGCCGTACCACGACAGGATACGGAAGTGAGGCGGGATTTTACTGTGATTGGGTAGTGGTTGGCAACCATATGTCAAAAGCCCCCGCAATCTGCGAGGGCTTTATTCGGTTAGCTTTGAATTAAATTAAGTTGATGGGTAGATTGCTTTTTACTGTGTGCGATCCACTTTTTCACTGTCTGATAACCCGGCGCTGAAATTTCCACATGGTAGTTGCCTACCGGTAACGGCATACCAGCGCGGTAAACAGGCTTGATGTTAAGTACGCGGATCTTCGCGTCTTGCACATTGGTTTGAATAGTGAATGGCAGTTCTGCTAAAGCGCCACTCTCAGCGATGGCTTTGCGCTGCTCTTCCAGTGCCTGACGCTGATCGGGATCAATGCTGCCAGCGCTTGTCGGTGCAATTTTGGCGTAGACGGCTTTATCCATCTCATTGATCGGCGTCATCGCCGTTTGTTCGAACAGCTCAAATAGCTGGAAGTTGTTCTCAAAGGCAAAACCAACGGGTTGGATTGCAGGCTGAGCGTGCAGCACCCAGGTAAGCAAGGTGGAGCCCGCAGGGGATACCATCTCATCGATTTGCTTCAAGAAATACCCCGTGGTGGAGTTGTCATCGGTAAACTTTGACTTACCCAGACTCAGCGGCAAGATGAAGATCAAGGCAATAACGGCAATACCTAACCCGCTCTCAATCCATTTATGTGTCTTGCTCTGGTTGGCGTTATCGATGACTTCGTCATTGTAACTGAGTAGTTTCCAGAACTTGAATGGCAGTTTGACGAATGTGACCAGCACTAGGAATAGTGATAGTGACATAGAAATTGGCGGCACAATGATGGAGCGCAGTGCATTCTTGCCGTCTTCAGCGAGAGGTGCACCGTTTTCAAATTGGCTTTCGGCCGATTCCATATAGTTCAGCCAGTAGTCACGTTCCCGTTTTACATTGACCATGATGACATGATCATAGAATTGCTTGTTGTTCCAAGTCGCCAGCATTGGGTTGACGTAAAAACGCTCGCCCATTTGGCGCTTAATATGGGCTTGAATATCAGCATGTCGCTGGAATTGGTCAAAGGTTAAGCCGGGTTTCATATCAAGATCGCGCTTAGCCATCGCATCCGCCCAGCGGCGTTTGGTTTCGCTGACGATTTTCGCTTTTACTGCGTTCTTAAACACAGTGATTTGGGCGACAGACCAGTTCTTCGGTAACGTTAGGCCTTCTTGCTGGACGCGGTGTTTGATCTTGGCTGTGGTGGTTGGGTTTTTACGGAAATCACTGAGTGTGGCAATCCCCATTGGGTAGCCAGTTTCGCGTTTGAACTCAGGTTGCATCAATAACAGTACCTTAGGGGTATAGTTACTGACACTGCTTGAGTAAACCCATTTTTCTGTTTGTTCGCCAGCATCACCCGTGGCAATTTCCAGACCCGCCAATATGGCCGAGATACCGAGGCTCATCACGGTTTCTTTTAAGGTTGTCGTTCCTTTTACCCGGCTCTTTTCTTTGATTAACCAGTAGTCCATCTCTTTGTACGGTAACCCGTATTTGCGTAACGTGGACTTATAGTCGCTCAGGTTGTTTTCTATACAGCGGTTATAGCGTTCGGCTGAACCATCACCGTAGCGTTTAATACAGCGGTTTTGCTCATCGAAATAGCCGGAAATTTTAGGTGCCAGATTTTGACTCTTAGCTTCTGCTCTGGCGAAGAAGGCTTTTTCTGCGCCTTGATAGTCTTTCCAGCCTTTTAATATTTGGGTTTCAACTTTACTCCACGCTTCATTGGCTTCGCGAGTGCGGCTATTCATGGCATTTTGATAGTCGCGGCTGGCTTTGTGGTATTGATCCCAAGAGGCACGCACTTGCTGACGCATGTCGCTATATTTAGCGTAGTGCTGATCAAACTGTCCCCCGGCGCGGTTAATTAAGTAGCGCTCAACAATCGGTTTTTTCTGGTTATCAACGGCTTCCAGAAAAGCATCATTACTGTAGATCAGTCCGCCCATTAAGGCTAAGAAGGTCATTTCTGACGGTGATGTTGCATGCTCACTATCGTAAGGGATCCCTTCTATTTTCAGCGCATTATGCGCCAGACTGGAGCGTAATACGGTCGAGAAAAAGGCATCTTTACGTTGATCAGCCGTTGAGGGTTCGACAATAAAGCGATCGACGATCCATTTCTGGCCAAAGAAGACGGTTGGCCAGACGACAAGGGCGATCGCAATCATTGCCGGTAGCGCAATCCAAAAACGTTGGGCGAGGCGACGAACGACGATCAGATCGATCAGGAGTAAAGTGACACCGATACCGGAAATGGAACGGCCAAAAAGCTCGGCTAAGTGCAGAGATTCATTTGATAAGCCATCTCCTCCTGCAACTTCAACCAGTCGAGCATTAAAAATGACTTCTGGGATCAAATAGAGTAAGGACAAGACAAAAAGAGTGATTGCCAGCCAGCGGGGTTTCAACTGCTTCATGGTTTAGGCCCTAGTTTGGAATAGAAATAGAAATGGGGTCAAACATCACGTCAATTTTGACGTCTTGTTGTACCACCGGCTTGGTTGAAATAGGTTTGGCTTTACGCACCGGCTTTGATGCAACTGGTGTGGTGTCATAGATTGAACGCACCTGATCATTGATATTCAGGTAGTTGTCGTCAGCCATGTATTGCTGTTGCAGATCCAGCTGTGAGAAATCAGCATCGTTGGGTAAGCGTTCAATCAATTTACCCAGCGCCGTGGTGGCATGGTACTGACCTTTGCGGATCACTAGGTTGGGTTTGACGGCAAGACAGGTACGGTACTTGGTCCCGTCCATCAGCGCGGTATCAGGCAGAGCAGCCCCTTTTTTGGCCAGTGCAGCGAGTCGCTGACGATGATAGTTGTCGCCATTGATGGTGTAGGTGACAACCTGCATACCCAGTACGTGAGCTCGGCTGTAGATAGTACGGTAGCGCTCAAAGCTACGGATATCGACATGCAGGCCGCTGTTAGTACCCAGTTTCTCCGCTACTTTTGCCGCAGAGAGTTTTGCTGATTTTCGGTGACGTGATTCATAGCCGCTGGCATAGTCGATTAAACGGCGATTTTGCTTGTACATCGCATCATTGCTGGCTGCTCGGCGCATATCGCGTTTGAAAATATCAATGGAGGTAGGATCTGGATCCCAGATGTAACCTAAGTAAACGTCAGAGTTGACCTTACGCATATATTCCAGTTGGCCAATATCCATTGAGCTGAAGTAAAAGCTACCCGGTTCAAGCAGGAAGTTGGCACTGTTATTGAGCTGACGCAGTTGCTTATGAGTGGCATCCCCTTTGATCTCAATATTCAGTTTTTGGCCCGGAAACGCTTTGCGCCATTCGGTGGTCAAATTACTGACGAAAGGCGGGACTTCATCGGTTAGTTGACCGTGGGGATCGCGAAGTCGGGAACTGCGCCACTCTTTATTGGTCATCGATGAAATACGAAAACGTTCGCCGTTCCAGCGGCCAACGGATTTGCCTGTCATGGCATCGTGATGTGCAACCCAGCTGTCGTCACGGTTCACTCGGGCATCAATTTCGACTTCATCAAAGCCATTGACCATGGCTGATGAAATGGCGTTCAGTGAGTTTTCGGTATAGCGAAAGTCACCGCGATGGGAACCGACTTTGATCGGGCAATTATCGGCAAGAAAGCCAATATCACCGCCTAATGTCATGTAGAGATTACGATCGGCCAAAGCCCGTTGAATATCCACCAATTCGGCTTCGCTGTAGTTGAGATTACGCCCCAGATTTCCTTCGGCATCGAGAGGGAAATGGCTAAGCGCTTTCAGTCCGCTATTGGCAACATCTGGTGAAGTGGCGCAACCGGACAGGACTAAGCCTGCCAGAGTGAGCATAAGAAAGTGAATGGCTTTCATGATGTTAAATGGGCTCTATATGCGAATTAATGGAATTAAGTTGGGCCTGAGTGGCATCGTGATGATCGGCATATTCTTCTTCTTGCCGTATGCCTCGTCGTTCCGCGCGATCACGCAGCGCTTCGGTCTCATCAACCGCATCAAGACAGTCATCCAGACTGTCCTGACGTTGGTAGCATTGCATCAGATCGCTCAGAAGCGTGTCGAAGCAGTGTTGATGATTGGCTGTCGCATCGTGCTGATCGGCAAAACCGATCAGCAGGTTCTCTTGGCCTGTTTGAAGTTCATTGATATAACGGCGTTCAACGCGTTGCGCAGCCTGATCGTGCCAAATAGCACGAACGTTTGAGAGGGCATCACCGTAATTGGCGAGGTGGCGGCGCAGGTTATCGAGATCACTGTGCTGATCATCGCGCAGTGATTGGTAGTAGTGAGGATCAAAACTTGGCATCGAGCATTCCCTTAATGAGTCAAGAGCGGCATATCGAATGCCGCCAGCAGATCAGCTTTTGTATCGAGGGCACCACGGAGCTGATAGCTTTGAGCCTCAATATCATCAAGTTGAAAACCAAGGTGGCGATTGGTCGCTTCTTCGGTGTCATTATGCTGATAGAGTGAGGACAGCGTTCGGCTGAGTTGCTCAACGATCTGGCTCCATTCATTGAGTAGACGGTCGATCTCATCAGCGTGTGCGGCTAGCTCTTGCAGACGGTCTCCGGCTTGGTTAAAGCGGTCAAGGGCGGTGGTCGCCCTGTCCTGTTGCTGTCCGGTGAGCTCGATACCGGTTCTGGCATCGGCGAGCGATGCTTGACTTCCTGCAACCTGTTTTCTTGCCTTGTTCAGGGTATTTGCTGCACGCTGTTCAGCAACTTGAGCTTGAAGCAGGTGAGCCTGACAGCTATTCACATGAAGCTGCGCACTGGCCACTCTGGCTCGTTCGGCAGAGGTATCAGGATAACGGGTTTCGGTACGATAGCTCCCATCAGACTGGCGAACTTGTACATGCTCTATTTGCGATTCTTTCCAACGTAATGCTTGCTCTGCTGAGTTGAGTTCACTTTGGGCGCTGGCCAGAGCTTGGGCGGCCCGCTGGGTATTCTGACACGCTATTTCCCAGGCGTTATATGCCCGTTGTTGCCAGTCGTTGGCTTTATCGAGCTGTGCACTCCAGAACTGACGCTGCTCAGCGGCATACTGTGAGTGTGACTGTGCCGCGTTAAGCCGTTCACGACCTTGCTCTTGCTTGCTGAGGTTATGACGCTGGAGTTCACGCAACTGCTGACGGAATTGGCGTTGTGCCTTTTCCCGTTCGCGCAGACGCTCTTCGTTTGCGGCGAGATCGGCAGCCGCCCGCTCACTGTGTTCCAGTGATACGGTATGGATGCGGTGAACCTCTTCCATGTATTGTTGGCAAAAATACAGACATTGCTCTGTCTGGTATTTGATCTCAGTAAACTGGCTAATCAAGAGGATGGGGATCATGGTGTTGCTTCCTCATCACGCTGTCGAAGATGATGGGCCTGAAGCCCATCAATATGATCTTGCAGGTTGCCGTGCCATTGCATGAGTTGGTGGAACTGGATTTCCGCCTCATCGGCACCGATACCCTGATAAACTTCACGCAGAGCCAACCAGCGGCTTTGCAAATCGTTGAAATTTTCATCGATTGCTTTAGCGAGTCGGTTGAGCTCTGTTGCCAGCGAAGCGTAGGCTTGCTGATCGGTTGAGTGGTTAGTCTTCATTGAGGTATCTCCTCAGCAGTACCTGACGATGCTGGAGGGGTTCAATGAACCCCGGCACCAGCGTATGGATCTGCAGTAATTCTTCGCCCAGCTCGGCCAGGTGGGGCGCGATCTCGCGCCGTTGATCCGGGCTAAGGCGTGCCTGTTGTTCTTCCGCAAGTTCGAACCAGTTAAGCTGGCGTTTTTGCATCTCTTCGCGAAAGGTATCCAGTGCATCTATAAAGTGCTTCATTTGCACATCGACATCATCAAGCGACATCTGGCCTTACCCCCAGTTTTCCATACGTTGCAGCAGGGCGTTAACCTGTGCTTGATATGTTGACATATCTCGGTAGCAATACGGTTTGAAATGCATTGGGCGGTTTTGCATTTGATCGATGTAGAGCGCATTGATCGGCTCTTTACCGTCCAGCTGCAACTGCGCCGCGTGACGCATTTTTAGTAAGGCGAAACTATCATCTTCTGACATTTGCAGGGCCACTTTGTGGCGGATACTGTCGATATCGGTGCGGTTGAGCATTTTTTGTAGTGCGCGCACGCTATCAATGGCTACGATCAGATGAATACCCAGCTCGGCACCATTTTCAATGATGGTTACGAGTTTGCTGGTGGCCGGTGACGGTTCACTGACACCAAAGCGACCCGGTTGCATCTGCAGCTCGGTGGCTCGCTGGGTTTCGTTAAGGACAACGAAAATTGATGGCAGTGCAGCGATGTCGTCTTCATCTAATCCTTTGCGGCGATCCAATTCGGCGATGATCTCAGTCAGTGTCTGATCGAAGATGCTGGCTTTCTCAATGATCTCAACAGGGCTGTTTTGTTCGGCCACACTGGCAGCCATGACGCCATGCCATGGCGATCCTTTTACGCTACGGTCGTAAACAACCGCACGATATTGGTCGTGGGCGAAATTGACAGGGAGCTGACTCAGTACGCTTCCGAGCATGCCCAAGCGAGCCTCATTACTGTCACCGACAAAAAGTAGGTGTTCGTGAGGACGACGGCGCAATACTGCACGCGCATGGCCATGAATATTCAGCTCTTGCCCTAGCCAGAATACCGATGGTGACTCAATCGGGTACCATTCTTTTTCTTCCAGACCCTGCTGGTGAGCTTCACGGGCAGCAAATGCCATCCATTCCGATTCATCAGGTCGTGCAGCGTGATTCAGCAAGGCGGCCAGCTGCGGGTTATCGGCTAACTCTGGTTGGCCGGCACCATCAAGTAAGATGGCCTTGGCTGGCGTAATGAGTTCGGCTTGCTGTTGCCATTTGGTCGATAGTGCGTCAACCAGTGCAATTCGGGTGTCGTTATCGAGGAAGGCGACGCGTCCGGCGATGTTACGCTCATCATCACCCGCGCCATCATTGATCACAGCCTGGCCTGGCTCTTTACAAGCGCGTAGCAGGCGTTTGCCGTTATGGCCAAACTCTTGCAATGCGGTGACATCGGCAGCGGTCATTTTCATACCGACCCGAAGGTGGATGTTACCGAAGATATGCTGCTGCTTTTGCATGCCCGGTGCGCCAAAGCGCTGTGAGCCGACAAACATGTGGATTCCGGCACTGCGCGCCTGTGCGGCAAGCTTGTACATCAACTCTGAACCCAGGCCTTCGCGGTCATCTTCAAACAGCACCTGATATTCGTCGACGATCAACATCACGCGTGGCAGTTTGCCATTGGGTGAGCCGGCATCACGATAGCCCGTGAAGTTGGTTACCCCAAGCTGCTGGAACATTTCATTGCGACGTTCCATCTCTTCTACCAGTTCAGCAACCACACTACGGGCTAGCTGCGGCGACGTCTTGAGTGATACGACTTTAGCATGAGGCAGTTTTGGATAAGACTGGAATTCGACACCTTGCTTACCGTCGATCAGATAGAACTGTAGCTCGTCAGGTGAGTATTGGCAGGCCAAGCCCATAATAAAGGCATGGTACAAATACGATTTACCGGCACCAGTCGTTGCACCTAGCATCCCGTGGGCGCTGTTACGGCCATCTTTGCTTTCACCGAACCAGATTTCAAGGTCGTTACGGCGTGAGCCGGATCCTCCAATGGCACAACGTAGCTCGCGTGAGGCATCCCCTTGCCACAAGCTATCAGTATGCGTATTCACCACATCACTGAACGCCAGTTTACGTTCTTGAGGTTTGGCCTTGGACAGGCTATCGAAGAATGCACTGATGGTTGTATCAGAAGGGGTTTCGGTACTGAACACGCCGTCATTCAGGCAATCGGCTGCAGATCGCTTGGCATAGAAGGTTGATCGTGATTTGAATAGATCTAATGAAGTGCCATTCGGGTAGGATTGCTCTTTGTCTAAGTGCAGGATTACATACTTACCCGTATCTGCGGCATTGTTGGCAATCGAGGCGAGTAATTCGATGGCACGTCGGTCGTAACCGCTCGGGAAGTTAGCGGCAATAATGAATTCAAAGCGTTCGTTACTGCGGATGGTCTCATCAATATCGTGTAGACGTTGAGTGGCCTGATCAAGGTAAGTCTGACGGATCCGCAATGAATCATCTTCGATCTCTTCCAGTACGCGTGAAATATCTTTTTCAATCATACGCTTATGTGGAATGTTCTTATTGTATAAGAAAGACTTACCGCTGTTAGCCGGATCAAGCAAGCAGTACTGACTGGTGTAAGGCAGGTGCGTATTCAGGCGCAGTACCAGATCATGTACTTCATTGAGTGTATTGTAATTATCGCTGTTCTTGATGATAAAACAGTTAGATGTCGCCATAAACGGCTGCATCACTGGAAGCGGATAAGTACTGCCATTTGGCAGGGTCAGTGTCTGGTAACCCGATACGATATGGTCTGGCAGTAATTGTGTTTCAAAGGTGTAGTTGGCCCAGTCAACCTTATTGAAATCCGCGCGCAGTGCGACAGGCAAGGCTTCCAGCGTTGCCTTCATTTGCTGGAGTGACTTAGCTTCACGTTCTTGTTGTGCCGATTGGTGTGCGGCCATGAATGCAGGGAGGTGGGCGGCATGGGCATTCGCATGTTCGACCATTTGTTGGCGAGTGTGTACCCAGCTGGTTTTTTGCTGGTCAAAGGCCGCTTTCTTTGCTTCTACCTGTACCTGATGTTCCGCCAGAGAGGTGTATGTTTCACCTTTTTGTTCACATTGGTTACGAAGGATGATTTCGATATCGTCATTGCTAAACATGGTTTATCTCAACTGCAAAGTAACGAACGCGGCCACGGCGCCCATGAATAAGGTGGTGAGGGTGAGTTTTTTAATCAGCGCTTTTTTACGCAAAGCGGCTTTTTGAATTGCCTCTTCTTCGGCTTTTTTCTTGGCTAGCGCTTCGTTATCTGCCTGTACTTGGAGCTTGCGGCGAGTGGCCACAATCGCTTTTTCGGCGTTATTAAGTGCTTGTTTAGCGTCTTCCAGTGCAGTATGTGCCGTTTTAGCATCCAGGCTGCTCTGGTTCATCAGCTTACGGGTGGCTTGATGCTGTTCGAATGTGTCAGGATACGCCTGATTGAAATCATCCATCTGATGTGAAGTCAGGTAATGTTTACCCAGTATCCCCGCCGCCATTGGCATCGAGTTCTTGGTCAGCAGTGCTGTGAAATCCTCTTCCACTAAGCTGCTTTGTTTACCGAGTTTTTGGGTATAGTTCTCAATGTCATTGGTATAAGTGTTGGCTTGTTGTTTTTCGGTGTTATGCGTCGTGATGCCCGCGATGAGCTGCTTGAGTTGCGCATCGTACTGGCTGACAGTGAGTGAGTTGTTCACAGCGGATATATCCTCGTCTCTGATGTTTAACGGGCTCCTAGCCCTAGTTTCAGTGAGTATGATTATTTTTTAGTGCGTACACTAATCTACTTGGTTGTCAATTGCAAATAAACTGTTGATATGTTTGGCTATTGTTGGGTATTTGTTGTCACGGTAACCGAGGGTGAGAACCGGGGGTATTGAGCTAATTACGGGGTCGATATCAAGATGGAGCGTATGCGCCGAGCGAATAACAAGGAAGGGTGAACGGGGAAATATAGTGCCATATTTGCATTTATAGATTGACGTTTCACAGTAACAAAAAGCTTTTTGATCGGCGTACTATGCTTATAGCGTATTTACCCATCTAGAAATAAAAGGTTCACTTATGGAAAGTGATAGCGGCAATATCCTCTTTCATATTGTTTCAGTGTTTAGCAATATGGTGTGGCAAATTTTTTGGCCGCTTGCATTCGGCCTCATTCTCTCGTCTTTTATTCGCCATCTTTTACCCGTTGAAACGGTGGCAAAGCATTTGGGGAAAACCAATGTAAAAAGCCTATCGTACTCGACCGTGTTGGGTATGGTTTCCTCTTCTTGCTCTTATGCTGCAGCCTCTTTGTCTCATACACTGCTTAGCAAAAAATCCACGTTAGCCAATGCCGTGGCTTTTTTGGTATCCAGTACCAATTTGATTGTAGAGATGTTCATTGTATTGGTCGCTTTACTGGGCTGGACCTTCTTGTGGGGAGAGATATTGGGCGGCTTGATTTTGATTGTCACCGTCGCGTTTTTATTTCAACGATTTTATCCCAAAGATGTCGAAGCTGAATTGCGTCAGCACATTGCAGCAGAGCAATCCGGTAAGGCGATGCAACATGGCCATAGCGACTGCGGCATGGACATGTCAGCCATGAAGCACGAAGAGAGCGACTGCGGCATGGACATGTCGGCCATGAAGCATGAAGACAGCGACTGCGGCATGGACATGTCAGCCATGAAGCATGAAGACAGCGACTGCGGCATGGACATGTCAGCCATGAAGCATGAAGAGAGCGACTGCGGCATGGACATGTCAGCCATGAAGCACGAAGAGAGCGACTGTGGCATGGACATGTCGGCCATGAAGCACGAAGAGAGCGACGGCGGCATGGATATGTCATCCATGTCTCATGGTGCAATGAAAGATCAGCCATCATCCCCTTTTATGGATAAAGTGACCAAATCTGCTGGATTCTTCCAGATGGATTTATCGATGATAGGTAAAGAGATCGTCATTGGTGTTGTGGTCTCCTCCTTGTTGATTGCCATTGTGCCGATGGAAGGATGGCGGATGCTGTTTATCAGTAACGATGTTAATTTACCGGCTTGGCTGCATTCTTTTCTTGATGTGATTATCGGTATCTTTGTCGCGGTGATTGCCTATGTCTGCTCCGTGGGTAACTTGTTATTGGCCGCGGCGTTGTGGCATGGCGGTATTTCATTTGGTGGTGTAATTGGTTTTATCCTGTCAGATGTTTTAACCATTCCGATGACCCACGTTTATCAAAAATATTATGGTAAGCGGCCTGCTAAGTGGATGGTTGGTTTGCTATTTGTTGCGATCTTATTTACCGGCCTCTGTGTCGATGCCATTTTCAATGGGTTTAATATTGATGTAGCAACCCAAGGATTACGCGCCATTCATCAAGATGGATTTGGCTGGAATTTCACGACGGTCATGAACTTGATTTTTATTCCTTTGTCTATTTGGTACTACCGATTAGGCCAGAAAGCCAATGCGGGTATGGGCATGAGTATGTGATTGGCTAGAGTGATTGCGGTTAAGCCGCCGAACAATAAATGATGTAGATCGAGCGTAGTAGGGGGGCTTGTATGTCTTTGCTTACAAATAATCTGTTTGAAAATAAAGTGGCGTTGGTGCTTGCGGGTGCTCAAGGTATTGGTAAAGCGTGTAGTGTGTTATTAGCCGCCCAGGGGGCGAAGGTGTATATCGCTGATTGGGATTTGGATCTTGCCAGTGCTACAGCGCGTGAAATTAATATCAGTAAAAGCGATGATGAAAGCGGCCATGCACAAGGGGTCTTTTTTAATGCCTTTGATAATGACTCCTATGCCACATTGATTGATGCAATTATCGAGAAAGAAGGCAAAATTGATGTGCTTGTTAATAATTTTGGCGGTGTTGATTTGCGTCTCGACCGTGATTTGGCGCACACCGAGGTAGCCAGTTGGGAAAAAAATATTCTGGCCAATATCAACAGTGTATTTATTCCCTGCAAAGCGATAATTCCGGTGATGGTGAAACATGGTGGTGGCAGCATTATCAATATTTCTTCGTTGTCATCCCTCAGTGCTGAAATGTCGAGTATTGCTTATGGCACGGCGAAGAATGCGATTAACCATATGACACGACAAATTGCGATTCAGTACGCCAATTTCGGGATTCGTTGTAATGCGGTACTGCCGGGAATGATTGCCACTGATGCGGTGAAGAAAAACCTCAACCAAGAGTATATTGGTCACTTTTTGGCAACTCAGCCGATTAAACGGATGGGAAAACCGGAAGACATTGCCAATGCGGTCAGCTTTCTAGCAAGTGATAATGCCAGCTTTATTTCTGGGGTTTGTCTGCCTGTGACGGGAGGGATGGATATTGCGACTTCCCGCTATTATTTTGATGCCGATAACGTGACGTTTGAGGATTAACATAACGGGATGGATCATCTTGAAAAAAAAGAGCTCATTGAGCTCTTTTTTTATGATCAGGAATCAATGTTGATCAGGGGGATTACGCTTTATTTTCCAGTCCGCCCAGTACCTCGAACAGGTTAGGTAGGAAGGCTGAGAATTCACCAGCCATCAGAGACAAATCGGCATCAATACGCTGGGCCATATCATCACGGTCAATGTCTTCGTTTTGATCACGCAGTTCATCTGAAAACTTCAAACGTTTGATAGAGAGATCATCGGCCAGGATGAAATCAATGCGGTCTTGCCAGTTGATCGCGAGCTTGGTGACCAACTTATCCGCTTCGATGTGCGCTAAAATCTCATCACAAGATAAATCTTGCTGCTTACAACGGATCACTCCACCGTCTTCCAGAATCGCTTTCAGCTCGGCTTCTTCACCAATGGTAAAGCCGGCTGGTGAGGTGTTTGAGCGTACCCATTCCGTCATGGTTAATTCAGCGGGTTTTTCAGATGTGACTGGCACGACAGGCAGGCTGCCGATTGATTTACGTAGCAGAGCCAGGAGATCTTCGGCTTTTTTGTAACTGCCTGCATCAACTACGATGTAGCCTTCTTTAGGCATGATCATCGCGTAGGTTTGCTGGTTACGACTAAACGCGCGCGGCAGCAGATCCATCATGATTTCATCTTTGATGGTATCTTTTTCGCTCTTCTTCAGCTTGCGGCCTTGCTCGGCTTCTTGCATCTCAACCTTGTTATTCAGTGACTCTTTGATCACCGATGCTGGCACCATTTTTTCTTCTTTTCGAGCGCAGATCAGAATATTGTCACCAACCACGTGAGTAAACATATCACCGTGTTTACCTAGGGCATGTACCCAGCCAAACTTTTGGATATCCTGACTGCCGCACGGGGTAAAGCGGAACTCTTCTAGCTGCTTTTCAAGTTGATCAGGATTGAGGTCAATCTCGCGGCTGAAGCGATAGGTAAGTACGTTTTTAAACCACATCATGGCTGTTACAGATCCTAGGTTGTGCATTTGGCTGATAATCTTATTGCATTGATTGGCATTTGTCCTAAGTTTTCGTGGGCCTTCACTTGGTCACTGAAAAAAGTGCGGTACAATCGAGGCAGTTTCCCCTGCTGCTGATAGTGATTTGTCATGAAAATTCTCCATACCTCCGACTGGCACCTTGGCCATCAACTCCATGGTTATAGTCGTGATTTTGAACATCAATCTTTTCTCGACTGGCTGGCTAATATTTTGGAGGCGGAGCAGGTGGACGCCTTGCTGGTAGCTGGCGATATTTTTGATACCGCGAACCCCCCCGCCAGTGCCTGGCGCATGTTGTATCGGTTTATGGCCCGTCTGGCGAAGAGTTTGCCTGCGCTGGACGTGGTGTTTATTGGTGGTAACCATGACTCGCCGAGCAAACTGGACGCGCCGCATGATTTGCTTAAAGCGTTTGACTTACATATGGTCGGCGGGATTGAGCGCCTGGCTGATGGTAGGCTGGATATGGATCGGATGCTGGTGCCGTTGACCAACCGTGCTGGTGAGCAGGCAGCCTGGGTATTAGCGGTGCCTTTTTTGCGCAGCGCGGATTTGCGCACCGAAGATCTTAGCGATGATGATGACCGTCTGATCAAAGGGGTCGAGATTCTGTACCACGAGGTGACCGAAGCCGCCCGCAGTAAGCAGCTGGAACAGCAAGCTCTGATTGGTATGGGCCATGCCTATATGGCGTCTGGCAAATTATCCGAAATGTCGGAGCGCCGGGTGCTCGGTGGAAACCAGCATGCCTTGCCCGCCACGATTTTTGCCGATGATATCAGCTATGTGGCATTGGGGCATCTGCACTTGCCACAGAAGGTCGCCAAGCAAGAGCATGTGCGCTACAGCGGCTCACCACTGCCGTTATCAATGTCTGAGCGTCGCTATAAGCATCAGGTGGTATTGGTTGAGTTTGATGGTCGAGCCGTCAGTAATATCACCCCGATTGAAGTCCCTCGGGTAGTGGACATGCTTAAGGTGCCCGCCTCTCCCGCGCCGCTTGAGCAGGTGATTGAACAGTTAATGGCACTCGATGTGGAGGCGCTTCCTCGTGAGCAGCAGCCATTTTTGGAAGTACATGTATTGCTGGATAAGCCTCAGGCACTGTTGCGGGAAAAAGTGCTTTCAGCATTAGAGGGCAAAGCGGTTAGATTAGCCAAAATTACCCCGCATTATCCCACTAAGCAGCAAGAACCCGGATTGGGTCAGCGCCGCTTGTCCGATGTGACACCACAGCAGGTGTTCAGCCTAAGCTGGGGGCAGAAATATCAGGGGGAGCCGGATGATGCCATGGTAGCCGCCTTTGAAAGCCTGCTCAGCCAAGTGGCTGATGACGATGCGATTGAGCGACAGTAACGAGAAGAATAACGATGAAAATACTAGCGCTACGTGGCGAGAATCTTGCCAGCTTACAACAACCTTTTGCTATTGATTTTGCTAATGGCCGCTTGGGTGAGGCTGGCTTATTTGCCATTACTGGTAAAACAGGGGCGGGTAAATCGACTTTGCTGGATGCCATTTGCATCGCCTTGTATGACCGTATTCCACGGTTGCAATCGAATAAGAAGAATGATGCTGAGATTGGCCGTGATGATGATCCCGGCCGGATCAAGGCTAATGATGTCCGCAGTATTTTGTCGCGCGGTAAGGCCGAAGGCTATGCCGAGGTTGATTTTATCGCCAATGATGGTAGCCACTGGCGTGCCCATTGGCACGTCCGTCGTGCACGTGGTAAAGCCGATGGCCGGATACAGAATTCTGAGCAGTGGCTGGAAAATCTGGAAACCGGGCAGCGTTTTGCCGGCAAGAAAGGTGAATTGCAAACAGAAATAGAGCGTTTGATTGGCTTGACCTTTGAGCAGTTTCGCCGGGCCGTTATGTTGCCGCAGGGCGAGTTTGCCGCTTTCCTAAAAGCGGGGGCGGATGATCGTGCTGCTTTGCTGGAACGAATGACGGGAGGGGAGATCTATGGCCAGTTGTCGGTCGCGGCCTATGAGCGGGCCCGAACCGAGAAACAAGCGCTGATACAACTGCAAGATAAATTGGGTGATATCGCTCTGTTGTCTGACGAGGATAAACAAGCACTACTGGCTCAGGTGGCGACATTAAAGCAGCGTGTTGAGCAACTGGAGACTCAGTTGCAAGCATTTAAGCAGCACCAGCAGACCTTGAATGTCGCGACGACGCTAGCAACACGGGTGGATCAGGCACAGCAGCAGATCCGCGAGGCAACAGATGCTAAAACTGCCGCGGCCCCGCGTTATGCTCAGATCCGTATGATTGAACAGGTGCAACCTGCGCAGAGAGACTATTTGCTGTTGCAACAGGCGCAAGCCCAAGTACAAAAAGTGGCTGATGCTTTGGCCGCGGCCATGTCGCAGTTGGCAACGGAGCGCGATCGCCATAACAATGCGGATCAGCAAGTTGAGAGCCTGAGTGCAGCATTGAAAGCGGTGGAGCAGCAATGGTTAGCGCTCGAACCGACCATCAAACAAGCGGAAAAATGGGATCTGCAAATTGCAGGACTGCGCGAGCAACAGCAAGCGCAAGAGGAACAATTCCAGCAGCATAGCCGTACCCAGCACCAGCAAAATCAGCATGTGGCGCAATTGCAGCAGTCACAGCACACACATCAGCAGCAAGCCGAGCAGCTACAGCAGTACTTTACACAGCATCCACAGCTAAAGCGCCTTACAGAGCAGGCATCGTCAGTTGAAGATAACTTGCAGCAATATTTAACCGCGCACCGGGCCAGTAGTGCCATGCAAAAAGATCTGCAGCAGATCATGCGGGATCTGCATGATCATGCTCAGCTTGAAGGCTCGTTGAATCAGCAATCGCATGATCTGTCGGTGCAGCAGCAGGCCTGTGAGACAGCGCGTCAAATGCAGGACGTGGTCGCGCTTGAGGCACTGCAAACCAAAGAGCGATCCCGCTATGCTGAGACACAGCAATGGCGAGATACATTGCGACAGGCAGTGTCTGGGTTAACCGAGTGGCACTCATTGTCTCGTCAGGCTGATAAGGTTGAAGCGGAGTGGCAGCTTGCGACTACTCGTCTGACGGAGGCGGATAAACGGATTGAAGCACTCACCCCGCAGATCGCAACGTTGTCGGTGCAGCATCAAGAAGTGGCATCTTTGCTGAAGCAAAGCCGTGCCGTGATGCAGTTGGATGATTATCGCGCGGAATTGAAAGCGGAAGAAGCGTGTCCACTCTGTGGATCATTGGACCACCCTTATGCCACTGAGAATCCGGTGGTCGATAGTCTGATCCAGACCCAGCAAGTTAGGCTGGATGAGCTGACAGCCCAAAAACAGGCCGCTGAAACAGAGGCCAGTCAGTTACGTCAGCAACAGCTGAGTGAACAGCAGCGCATAACGGATCTTAATGCAGAGCGACAGACATTACGTGATCACATCACTCAGGTGTATCAACAGTACCAAGCTGTGTTCTCATTATTGGAGCAGGTCGCAGCTGCCGATGCAGAGACGGGCGGCTCGGTTGAGGATTCAGTGAATGCCCCCATCAATATTCAGGCTGATACCGGAGCATTAGCGGCATGGTTAACGCAGTGGCAAGTGCAGATCCTTGAGACAGAGACCACTTTGAAACAGTTGCAGCAGGCGGGTGAGCAGCGTCAGCAGCAGATTGAACAGGGGCGTCAACTCGATCGTCAATGGCAGCAATTGCAACAGACGCAGAGCCAGTTGACGCAACAACAGCATGCTCATTCGCAGCAAGCGGTGCAATGGCAATCCCGTCAGCAATCGCTGGAGCAGCAGCAAGCGACACAGCTTGAAATTGTGGTTGCGCGTGCACAGGCACTGAATAGTCAATATGGTGATGAATCCTGGCTGGAACAGTTAAGAGCAGTGGGCGAAGAGGCTTTCCTGACCCAGCTACGTCATCAGATCCAGCAGTTCACAGCCAACCAAGTAGCGTTGGCGGGATCGGAACAGCAGCTGGCAGCGCTTGCGCCACAATTAGCTGAAGCGCAAACCATATTGCGAAATACCGAGCAACGAAGCCGTGAAATTACTGCTGCGATAGCGGCCCTGACAACATCCATTGATCAATTATGGCAACAACGAGTCGCGCTGGTGGGTGAGCAGGATTTGGTGGAACTAGCGACTCAGCATAAGCAGAGAATACAAGCACAACATGTTGCGTTGGAGCAGGCTCAGCAGCAGCAGCGTCAATCTGGTGAAGCGATGGCGGCGGCAGATGCGGCGCGCAAGGCGATTGAGCAGCAGCAAGCGGATACTGAGCAGGCATTAGCCGTACAGCAGGCTGCATGGGAACAATGGCTGACGCGGTTGGAACTGACAGAGGCGGCATTGGCTGCCTTGTTGGCTCACGATGAGGCGTGGTTGGCGCAAGAGCGTGAAGCACTGAAGCAACTTGAACACATGTTGGCGGCGGCACAAACGGTATTGATAGAACGGCAGCAGGCTGTGGTTGAGCATCAACCGATGATGGAGGTGGCACAGCAGTGGCTGGCAGCGCATGAAATAGCTATCGACGATCATGCAGATGAAACCGAGACGGCATCCGTTCCTACTGTTGTTTCGGCATGGCGGGATCAGAAAGGCGAACTGGATGAGCAGATCTTTCAAGGTCGGCAGCGTTTGGCACAGGCAGAGCAAGCCGAAGTACAGTCTGGTACGTTGACTGAACAATTGAAAAATCAGCAAGCTACGACAGAGTTGTGGCTGCAGATGAACGAATTAATTGGTTCGGCAACAGGCAACAAATTCCGTACTCTGGCACAGGGGCTGACGTTGCAGCAGCTGGTTGTTCTGGCCAATGACCATTTGCAGGATCTGGCACCGCGTTATGCGTTGCAACCTGTGCCGAGTAGCCCGTTGGCTTTGCAGGTGATTGACCATGATATGGGCGATGAAGTGCGTAGTGTTGAGTCTCTCTCTGGCGGTGAGAGTTTCTTAGTCTCCTTGTCATTGGCGTTGGCTCTGGCTTCGCTTGCCGCAGATACCCGGCAATTAGGGTCGCTGTTTATTGATGAAGGTTTTGGTACGTTGGATCCTGACAGCCTCGAGATGGCCTTGGCTTGCTTGGATGCCCTACAGGCGGATGGTCGTCAAATCGGGGTAATCTCTCATGTGGGCACTTTGGTTGAGCGCATTGGGGTACAGGTGGCAGTCGAAGCACAAGGTGGCGGTCGAAGCTGCATTGCTATACGCGGATAACCTGCATAATTTGATGACACATAGATGTTCATCTTGTTACACATATCCCGATTGGTCACAAAAGTGTCATACTAAACACACATAATGGCTCTCGAAAGACAGCAACTAGTAGGTATAAAGAAGACTATGGTAAGACGGATTCTTGTTGTAGAGGATGAAGCCCCTATTCGCGAAATGCTTTGTTTTGTCCTTGAACAAAAAGGCTATCAGCCAATAGAAGCAGAAGATTATGACGATGCGCTGGAGAAGATTTGCGAACCGTATCCTGAGCTGATCTTGATGGATTGGATGCTACCCGGTGGTTCTGGCATTAACCTGATTAAGCACTTAAAGCGCGATGAACTGACTCGTCAAATTCCGGTCGTGATGCTGACTGCCCGTGGTGAAGAAGAAGATAAAGTGCGCGGGTTGGAAGTGGGCGCGGATGACTATATTACCAAGCCATTTTCACCGAAAGAGCTGATGGCTAGGCTGAAAGCGGTCATGCGCCGTGTATCACCCACATCATTAGAAGATGTTATTGATGTACAAGGTTTAAAGCTCGACCCGGTTTCACATCGCGTGACATCAAACGATGAGCCGTTGGAGATGGGTCCGACGGAATTCAAGATGTTGCACTTTTTTATGACCCACCAAGAGCGGGTATATAGTCGAGAGCAGTTGCTTAATAATGTATGGGGAACCAACGTCTATGTTGAAGACCGTACCGTTGATGTGCATATTCGGCGTTTGCGTAAAGCATTAGAAGCCGATGGTCATGATAAGCTGGTGCAGACTGTACGCGGTGCGGGTTACCGTTTTTCAACCCGAGTTTAGTTATATTTTATAGGCAGTTTTGACCGCATGGATCAGCGTTATCCCGCGGTGTCGGAGTCATAGATGGTAGAGCGGCTTTCGTGGAAAAAGTTGGTTCTGGAACTGATGTTTTTCTACTTGCCTTGGATAGCACTTGGCATGATTTTTGGCTATATGCCATGGTTTTTACTTGTTGCCACGTGGATCCAGTTAATTTGGCATTTCCATAACCAGTTGAAAATGTCTAACTGGTTATGGAAAGAGCGCAGTTTGATGCCGCCTTCAGGCTCGGGCAGTTGGGAGCCGCTTTTCAACGGGATCTATCGATTACAGCAGCGTAATCGTAGACGCCGTAAAGAGCTGGCTACGTTAATCCGCCGTTTTCGCAGTGGTGCAGAATCACTACCAGATGCGGTGGTGGTCTTTCGTAGTGAAGGAAACATTGTCTGGTGTAACAAACTGGCTCAGCACCTGCTGGGCTTTCGTTGGCCTGATGATGCGGGTCAGCCGATCAGCAATTTGCTCCGCAGTCCGGACTTTGTCCGTTATCTGTCTAAGCAGTCGTTTGACGAGCCGTTAGAAATTACCTCACCAATGAATTACGATCGCACATTGGAATTGCGGATCATGCACTACACCGAAGGGGAATACCTGATGGCGGTGCGTGATGTCTCTCAGGTGAAGCAGCTTGAGGGAATGCGACGTAATTTCTTTGCCAACGTTTCTCATGAATTGCGTACGCCGATGACGGTGCTACAAGGCTATCTTGAAATGTCGAAAGATCCCGAGATGCTGGTTGGCCCAATGTGGGACAAGGCTCACGGGGTGATGACTGAGCAACTAGTACGAATGAACTCGCTGGTGGAGCAGTTGTTAACCCTGTCGAAGATTGAAGCTGCGCCGATCATTGAGCTGGAAGAGATCATTGATGTGCCAGCGATGCTGAGTGGCTTAGAAAAAGAAGCGGTCTCACTCAGTGGTGGTGATGAGCACCTGTTCACGTTTGAGGTTGATACGTCACTCAAGGTGCTGGGGGATGAAGATCAGCTACGTAGTGCCATTTCTAATCTGGTTTACAATGCGGTAAAACATACGCCAACCAATGCTGAAGTGAAAGTGCGCTGGTACTTGTCTGCCGCCGGACCGAGACTGGAAGTCATCGATCGTGGACAAGGCATTGAACCGCAACACATTCATCGATTGACCGAACGCTTTTATCGGGTTGATAAAGCGCGCTCGCGAGAAACGGGGGGTAGCGGGTTGGGGCTGGCGATTGTGAAGCATGCCCTGAGTCATCACGATGCCTACCTTGAAATAGAAAGTGAAGTGGGCGTGGGCAGCACTTTCGCGTTTACTTTGCCAATGCGGTTAGTGGCAAAAGCAGCATAAGTGCGGTACAACAGCGGTTGTGCCTGAATGCGTTTGATAATGATAAGCGGCCTGTTGGCCGCTTTTATTGTAGATAGGGCTGTTGGTCTGGAGTGGCGGGTGAAAAAGGGCTTGATGGAGAGGGAGATAGCGAGATGAATATCACCATGAATTGGAAAAAAATGGGCCTGCGGGGGACTGTATTCAGTGCGATGATGATATCGGTGCTTACAGCTATGTTTGCATCAAGGTCGGTATATGCTGCGCATCACGCATTACCCGCATACCAGAAGGTAAGTGGTATTTCCGGTAATCTCTCTTCTGTCGGCTCGGATACTTTTGCTAATTTGATGACCTATTGGTCGGAAGAATTTAAACGTTATTATCCTAGCGTCAATATTCAAGTACAGGCGGCAGGATCCTCAACCGCACCGACAGCATTGGTTGAGGCGACGGCTCAGTTTGGCCCGATGAGCCGTAAAATGAAGGCCCGAGAAATTGCGGCATTTGAACAGAAGTACGGTTATAAACCAACGGAGATCCGGGTTGCTATTGATGCATTGGCGGTATTTGTTCATCAGGACAACCCATTAAACGGTCTTGATTTCTCTCAGCTTGATGCTATTTATTCCCAGACCTTGCGCTGTGGCGCAGCACACCCTATTACCCGTTGGGGACAATTGGGGTTAACCGGGAGTTGGGCGGCTCGTGATATCCAGTTATTTGGTCGAAACTCCGTGTCAGGCACCTACGGTTATTTTAAGCAAAAAGCATTATGCCATGGTGATTTTCGTAACAATGTGAACGAACAACCGGGATCTGCCTCTGTTGTACAATCGGTTGCCAGTTCACTCAATTCGATAGGCTATTCTGGGGTGGGGTATCAGGCAACTGGGATCCGGGCGCTGCCTATTGCTCGGGAAGGGACGGATTATATTGAACCGACGACAGATAACGCCGCGAGTGGCCGTTATCCGTTATCCCGTTATCTTTATGTCTATATAAATAAGCGACCTGGCCAACCGCTTCCTCCGCTAGAAGCTGAGTTTATCCGCTTTATTTTGTCTCATGATGGTCAGGATTTAGTGGCAAAAGATGGCTATGTCCCTTTACCGGCCAAAACGGTCAATATGGCGCTGGAGCAGCTTGGGTTGCTTTGACCGAATGGCTTTGAGGCGCGTAGTTTATCGCTCCGAAATGTGTAGGTTCCAGCCCGCTTTTTGCCAGTATTCTTGCTCCTTACGTAAATCGGCAGCCAATAATCGGCTGCTTTCTTGCCAGTCTGCAGGCAGTGTAAGCTGCCATTCTTCTTTATCGGCATTGACCGTGATCGGCGGTAAGGGATCGTCACTACGTTGGCCGTTTAGCGCCACGGCTAAACGCAGGGTACGGATCAAAGGGTAGAGGTGCTTACGCTTGTAAATGCTAAGATCCGGCATGTCTTCAAGTTTGATCCCCTTGCGTTGGTAACGAACCAGTGTCGCGAGTACTGTTTGTTGCTCAAGGTTAAATCCCGGCATGGTGCTATAGCGTAGCAGGTAGGCAGAATGACGGTGAAAGCCTGGATAGCTGATGCTGAGACCGACCTCATGCAGCAAGGCCCCCCAACTGAGCAAGGTCACCAGCTCGTCCTTTGCCAGCCCTGGTAAAGGGACTATCTGGTTATAGAGCTGTTCGGCCGTTTTCTTGACTCGATTCGCCTGATTGATATCCACATTGTACTGGGTTGCCATCGCACTGGCCGTTCGTGCCCGAATATCGTGGTGGCGAAACCGGTCTTCCATTTCGTACAGTAATCCTTCGCGAAGTGCGCCGTCAGAATAATTCATCGTCTCAATATTGAGAGACGCAAACACTGCGCTCAAAATGGCGACACCGGAGGCAAAAACGGGCTTGCGATCATCACTAAGTCCGACAAGGTCGAGGGTATCGGCATGCTTATGGGTGAGGATTGTCTCGCTTAATTGACTGAGTCGCTTGGCGGTGATGATCCCATCAGTATGGCCTTGGCCAATCAGTACTTCGCGGATGGCTTTAATGGTTCCAGATGAACCCACCGCATTTTGCCAGCCCATATGGATATATTTACTGGCAATGCTTTCCAGCTTTTGCTCGGCAGCCAGCTGTGCTGCTGCCATATGCTTACGTGATATTTTGCCATCGGGGAAATAGTACTGGTTATAGCTGACACAGCCCATGTGTTTGCTGTAAGCCAATTTAGTGGTGAACTGCTCCCCAATCACCAGCTCGGTACTGCCGCCACCAATATCGACAACCAGCTTTTGACCGCTATCGGGTTGGGTATGAGCCACGCCGAGGTAAATCAGGCGTGCTTCCTCTGTTCCCGGTATGATTTCTATCGGAAAGGGCAGAATAGTTTCTGCTCGCTGGAGAAAAATATGGCCGTTACGGGCCTGACGAAGGGTGTAGGTAGCGGCAATCCTGACGTTATCTGGGGTGAATCCCTGCAGGCGCTCAGCGAACATTGCGAGGCAGCTAAGACCGCGCTGGATAGCAGCATGATCGAGGTTATGGTGCTCATCCAGTCCGGATGCCAAATGGACGCGCTGTTTGTGACGGCTGATGATTTGCAGGCTTTGGCCGACGATACGCGCCACGACCATGTGGAAGCTGTTGGAGCCGATATCAATGGCTGCGATTTCTCGTGGCCGAGCAGGTTCTACTTGTCTGGATTCAGTCATCGGGGTCACCACTCTTTTCTGCTTTTTTCTTTAGCTGCTTCTCAGTGTGTTTGAGGTAATCGTAGATCGCTGTTTGGGCACGAATTTTACGTTTATTACCTCTAGGCACGTATTCGTTGGTCATTTTTTTGTTAATAACCCGCGCTTTGACCGTATCAGAAAGCTGGATATTCAGGATATCAATGATCGTTTGTTTGAGCGCCGGATCATGGATTGGGCAGCCGACTTCGATGCGGTTATCGATATTGCGAGTCATCCAGTCTGCTGACGAGATGTAGACATCTGGTGCGCCGTTATTTTCAAAAACCACCACTCGGGGATGTTCAAGATAGCGGTCGATAATACTGATGGCGCGGATGTTATCGCTGATCCCTTTTATTCCTGGGGTCAGGGTGCACATCCCCCTTACAATCAGCTGCACTTTTACCCCCACACTACTGGCTTGGTACAGCAGGTTAATTAGCCCCTTATCAACCAAATTATTCACCTTTAGTGTAATACCCGAGGGTAGATTTTGCTTGGCGTGGGCAATTTCACGGTCAATCAGATCGTATAGACGAGAACGGGAATTGCTTGGTGATACGATTAACTGTTTAAATTCAACTGGCTGATAAGGATTCTGGATGTAGCTAAATACCATTTTGACTTCATCGGCAATGTCTTTGTTACATGTCATTAGTGCAAAATCGGTATAAACACGGGCGGTTTTTTCATGAAAATTACCGGTTCCAATGTGGGCATAGCGTACCAGTTCCCCTTCTTCGCGACGGGTGATCAGGCACAATTTGGAGTGAATTTTTAGACCAGGGATCCCAAAAACAACCTGTACGCCAGCTTCGGTCAGACGATGAGCCCACTCAATATTCGCTTCTTCATCAAACCGAGCCTGTAGCTCTATCACCACGGTGACCTGCTTGCCATTATTGGCCGCATTGATCATCGAGCCGATGATTAATGAGTGTTTAGCGACCCGGTAAATATTGATTTTAATGCTGTGTACTTTTGGATCATAAGCGGCTTGACGGACCAATTCTGTCATGTGGTTAAAGGTATGGTAGGGGTAATACAGCAGAATATCTTGCTGCTTGATGGCATCAAAGGCATTCGATGCGAGGCAAAAATGAGTACTCTCGATCTGGGGGACAGGCTTGTTTTCTAAATAACTACGACCGACATTTGGAAAATCAATAAAGTCTTTAAAGTTATGGTAGCGGCCACCAGGAAGGATGCTGTCGTAACGGGATACTTTGAGCCGATCACACAGTACATCGACCATGCTTGATGGCATCTCTCGTTGGTAGACAAAGCGAACCGGCATTGCCGTCAGGCGCTGATTGAGTCCTTCTGACATTTGTTCGAGTAAGCTGTGTTCCACCTCCTGACTGAGATCATATTCGGCGTCACGAGTCATTTTCATGGTATAGGCAGAAAGGCTGTCGTAGTCAAAAAAGCCCCGGAAGATATCATCCAAACAAAAACGTATGATGTTATCGAGTAAGATAAGGGTCTTGCGCCGTTTTCCTTTGGGCTCTGGTAGCTGAATAAAGCGAGGAAGTTGTTCTGTGGGGATTTCAATTAAGGCATAGCGGGTGTGGTTTCCTTGTTGGAGTTCAATCGCCAGATACGAGTATTCATCCTTCAGGAATTGGAGTAGTTCTATATCGTCGGTGAGTAATATCGGGGCAATGTGGGGCAGTATTTGAGTGCGAAAATGCTTTCTTAGCCAGCTCTCCTGATAGGTATCAAGCTGCTGTTCATTGACCAAAAAAATATGGTGGCGCGCCATTTCCAGTAAGATTTCATTATACAGGGCGTCGAAGTCCTGATTGAGTTTCAGGACTCGACTTTGAATTTTACTGAGTAGGTGCTTGGTACTTTCTCCGCCCTTTTGCTCCTCTCTGATCAGGATCCGCCGTTTGACATCAGCAAAGCGGACTTTGTAAAACTCATCAGTATTACTGGAAAAAATACCGAGGAAGCGGACTCGTTCAATCAATGGTACCGACTTGTCCGCCGCTTCCTGCAGTACGCGTTCGTTGAAGGATAACCAACTGAGTTCTTTATCGAGATAGAGCGATTCGGTACTCATACTGATCCTAATTTAGCGTGAAAACTAGGGGCTTACTCGTTGTTATCGATATCAATGGTTAAGTCATCGGCGATTTGCTCAAGTGCATCCTGCACCATATCAAGCGTGATGCCGTTGGGTAATTCTAGCTGAAAATCAGCGGTAAAGATTGGATATCCCCAATTGGGTGCACTGTGACTGTCAGTCTTGAGCTTGTTGATATTAATCCCGAGTTGATTGAGCGTGGCGGCAACATCTTTGACGATTCCGGTGCGGTCATTGCCGGTAACCACCAAATTATGCAGGGTTGAAGCTGGGATGCTGTTGCCTTCATTTTCGACAATCAGAATTTGCAGGGCGTGAATATTGCTCAGGGCATGGCTGAGAATGGCGGCGTGTTGCTCGGCGACTTCAACCTGAAGGATCCCGGCAAACTGACCCGCTAATTGACTAAAACTACTGGATAGCCAGTTACCGTGGTTGTGGTAAACCGTGTCAGAGAGGGTGTCGACAAGGCCGGGGCGATCTTTACCAATAATAGTAATGACGAGGTGCTTCATAACGATATCCTTATTCGTTGACATGGCATTATTGAACATTATGTGACCATGTCTGTTGTGTGTCTAGTTTGTCACTTGAGGTTGATGGGGATATTTCAGTAACTTGGGGGTTGAGCATGGCTGTTAATAAGCCATTGTCATATAATTGTCATCTTCAACCAATACTATTGGTAAGCGTGTAAATCTATTGAGGTAATAATGGCAAAGGCCGGTGCATTTTTAATGGGAGAGAGTCCTGGCCGCAAGGTAAAAGACAAGCTAACCCGCTATGGAGTGACGGCTGGTGGTATTTTTGTTCTTATTACCCTTGTTCTTATTTTCTTCTATCTGCTTTATGTGATCATCCCGATTTTCTCCTCAGTCAAAGTGACGCCGATACAGACGTTTACAACGTCATTCTCGGATAAAACGGTTTCCGCCTCCTTAAGTGATCATAACGATTATCTTTTTCGCTTGTCCGATCGCGCCACGTTAAGTGTATTGCCCTTAACTGGCCCCAAGGCGGGTCAGGTTATCTCTCAGTATTCGCTTCTTGACGGGGCAACAAGCCTAGCTCGAACCTTACCTGCAGAAGGTATTTTTGCTGTTGGTGGTGAGCATGGTGAGGTCGCGATTGTAAAGCCTGTTTTTAATGCAGTGAACAGCACGGCTGAACAGCCTGTTTCATTGATTTATCCATTGGGTCAAGCTGCAATCCAGCTTGACCCGGAGCATCAGCCGATTACGGCGCTGGCGGTTTCTGTACGTAGCGAGCGTGCCGGTATTATCGGCGTGACAGCCGATGGTCGTGTTCGGGCAATGGTATTTACCAGCCAAGATGGTCCTCTGGATATGGATCAGCCACAGTGGCATTCATCCTCGTTCGCGATTAAGGGATTACCAACGGAGATTAAAGCCCTTGCGGTGACACCGGATACACGGACAGCCTATGTATTAGCAGGAATGCGTATTTATGTCGTCTCGCTTGATGGGCACGCCGGTGTGATTCGAGAGGTGGTTGAGGTAAGTCGTTCTGACAGTCAACCCGTGCAATTAGAATTGTTATCAGGCGCCAATTCACTGTTGATTAGCCACAGTGATCATTCGGTCTCGCAATGGTTTGATGTATTGCGTGACGGTAAGCGGAAACTGACACTCACACGTGAATTTGAACTGCCGGATAATGCGGTAGTACGTGTCGTACCGGAATATGCCCGTAAGGGCTTTTTTGCTTTGCAGCAGGATGGTCAGCTTTCTGCCTTTTACACCACAATTAAAGGGGCGATATACAGTGAACCAGTTTTCTCGGGAGCACTACCTGATTTACTGGCGATCTCCCCGCGCGCTAATCGTTTGATGGCAGCAACTGGCAATGACTGGCAGCTTTTTCAGGTCGATAATAGTCACCCAGAGATTGGGATAGCTTCGCTATGGCAGAAGATTTGGTATGAAGGTTATCCTGAGCCGGCTTATGTGTGGCAGTCAACTTCCGCCAGTGATGAATTTGAACCTAAATTGAGCTTGGTACCTATCGTATTTGGTACCTTGAAAGCCGCTGTCTATGCGCTGTTTTTTGCGATTCCCATGGCATTGGCCGGGGCCATTTATACCGCGTATTTCATGTCGTCGCGAATGCGTCAGGTGGTGAAGCCCACCATTGAATTGATGGAGGCACTGCCTACGGTGATCCTCGGCTTTCTGGCCGGGATCTGGCTGGCGCCGATTATAGAAGCACACCTGATTGGGATCATGTTGCTATTGGTCATGCTCCCTGCAGCGATGATCACGGTTGGTGCGCTTTGGTCGTTAGTAACTTGGCGCTGGCGTCAGCGTATTCCGAGTGGGCTCCATGTCTTATTGCTTATGCCAGTTATTATCGGGGTGACCTACGCTTGCTTTGCAATCAGTCCATGGATAGAAACGGCTTTTTTTGCTGGTGATGTCCGGGTGTACCTCACGAATGAGTGGGGGCTGGGATACGATCAGCGTAATACCTTGGTCGTGGGGATTGCGATGGGCTTTGCGGTGATACCGACCATTTTTTCAATTGCGGAAGATGCGATTTTTTCAGTGCCAAGCCATTTAACTAATGGTTCGCTGGCTTTAGGGGCGACTCAGTGGCAAACCTTGACCAAGGTGGTTTTGCTGACTGCCAGTCCGGGGATTTTCTCTGCGGTGATGATGGGGTTGGGGCGTGCCGTGGGTGAAACCATGATCGTATTGATGGCAACAGGCAATACCCCAATCATGGATTGGAATGTGTTAGAGGGGATGCGTACCTTAGCGGCGACGATTGCGATTGAGATGCCGGAAAGTGAGGTGGGCAGTTCTCATTACCGTATTATGTTTTTGGCGGCATTTGTGCTGTTTGTGTTTACGTTCTTCTTTAATACCATTGCCGAGCTGGTTCGTCAGCGATTGCGCGAAAAATACAGTTCGCTATAACCCGAAAAGATGACAGAGAAGGGCTGTTTGAGATGAAAAAAATACACCATGGGTAAGTGGTTTAAAACAGGTACGCCGTGGATTTGGTTGACCGCAGGGGCGGTAAGCTTGAGCCTGTTGGCGGTACTGGGATTATTATTGCTAATTGGCTGGAAGGGGCTGAGCTTCTTTTGGCCCGCACCTGTGTATCAGTTCAACATAGAACAGAATGGCCATCACAGCACGGTCATTGGCGAAATTTATGAGCGCCAATCAGTTCCGATCCGTCAGCTGACGGAGGCCGATATTGACACCTCGGGATTTTCTGGCGACAGCGTTGTACGCTATGTGATCAAATCGGGTAACCGGGAGTTACTCGGTAGTGATTTTGTGACTGTGCTGGACCCTTACATTATCAGTCAAGCGCCTGCTGCAGGGGTGGCGGTCATTGATCGGCTTAAAAATGGCCGTTTTTATGGTTTTCCTGTCAAACTTATTGATGACGGGCTTCCCATTCCCTTGTCAAATCTGGCTGATCATCTGACACATACGCAAGCGATTAGGGAGCAGATCCGGACGCTTGAGCAGAATGAATTGTCTGTACTTAATCGCCAGTTTAAGCAACTTCGTCGACAAGTTGAGCGTGATAATGGAGAAGCTGAGAGTACAGTGGCGGAGCACACGTCGCTGGAGCAGCAATTTACCACGTTAGAGCAGAAAATTGTGCAACTGAGGCAACAGATTGCACATGATGCGTTAGTGATCCGTGTGATGACCGGGCAAGAGATCACCTTGCCGTTGGATCAGGTTCTCGATCTCTGGTACCCCAATGAACTTGGGACATGGGGTAAGCTGAGCCACTGGTTGCATCAGCTGGGTAAATTTGTTAGTGAGGCGCCCCGTGAGGCCAATACCGAAGGCGGGGTGTTCCCTGCGATATTTGGTACGGTATTGATGGTGCTGCTGATGAGCGTCATTGTGACTCCGCTGGGTGTGATGGCTGCCGTGTATCTGCATGAGTATGCAGGGAAAAACATGTTTACCAAGCTGATTAGAATTGCCGTGATTAACCTTGCCGGGGTCCCCTCGATTGTGTACGGGGTGTTTGGTTTGGGATTCTTTGTTTATATGGTTGGTGCCCAGATCGATGATCTGTTTTTCTCGACTCAGCTTCCGGCACCCACGTTTGGTACCCCTGGTATTCTTTGGTCGGCACTGACACTGGCAATCCTTACGTTGCCTGTGGTGATTGTGTCGACGGAAGAAGGCCTGGCTCGGATCCCCCATTCCATTCGCCATGGTTCACTGGCTTTAGGGGCGACACAGGCAGAAACCTTATGGCGAATTGTCTTGCCGATGGCAAGTCCGGCAATTATGACCGGATTAATTTTGGCCGTTGCACGTGCGGCTGGTGAAGTGGCCCCCTTGATGTTGGTCGGGGCTGTTAAAATCGCCCCATCACTGCCTCTGGATACCCATTTCCCCTACTTGCACCTTGACCGTAAATTCATGCACCTGGGGTATCATATTTATGATGTGGGCTTTCAGAGTCCGAATGTCGAGGCGGCCAGACCTCTGGTTTATGCAACCTCATTTTTGCTGGTAACCGTGATCGTCGGCTTGAACTTGACGGCCATTGGGATCCGCAATCATCTGCGAGAGAAATTCCGCTCTTTAGAGCAGTAACGGAGTCAGGAAAAAATATGTATTCAATTAATTCACCTATTGGTCTATTTGAACCTGTCGATCTGTCTGTACTGCCTGAGGAAAAGACAGCCTTATCGATTGAGGGGCTGGATCTCCATTATGGTCACCATCAAGCGCTGTATAACATCAATATGCGCATCGCCAAGGGGCAGGTCACCGCATTTATTGGCCCGTCTGGTTGCGGTAAATCAACCTTGTTGCGCTGTATCAACCGAATGAATGAGTTGGTGGAAGGGTGTAGGGTGGATGGCAAGATCATGCTTCATGGCCAGAATATTTATGACAGCAAGGTAGATGCAGCATCACTGCGCCGCCGTGTCGGGATGGTATTCCAGCGGCCGAATCCGTTTCCAAAGTCTATCTATGAAAATGTCATTTATGGACTTCGTCTGCAGGGTGTCAAAGATCGGCGGGTATTGGATGATGCCGTTGAAAGCTCACTGCGCGGGGCTGCATTATGGGATGAAGTTAAAAATCGTCTACATGAAAATGCCTTTGGTTTATCGGGGGGGCAGCAGCAGCGTTTAGTCATTGCTCGTGCCATTGCCATTGAGCCGGAAGTTTTATTGCTTGATGAGCCGACCTCGGCGCTGGATCCGATTTCGACCTTGACGATTGAAGAATTGATCAATGACTTAAAAACCAAATATACCGTGATTATTGTGACGCATAACATGCAGCAAGCCGCTCGAGTGTCAGATAATACTGCGTTCATACACATGGGGGAGCTGGTGGAGTACACTAGCACCAACGATATCTTTACCACCCCGAAAGAGAAACGGACCGAAGATTACATCACGGGCCGTTACGGTTAAGGAGCAACAGATGTTAGACACTTTAAGCCTTGGCCGCCATATTTCCGGCCAGTTCAATGCGGAATTGGAAAGTATTCGTACGCACGTGTTGGCCATGGGCGGCTTGGTAGAGCAACAGCTTGCCGATGCGTTGAAGGCGATGCACAAGCAGGATGCCGAGCTTGCCCGACGGGTGATAAAAGACGATCACAAGGTCAATGCCATGGAAGTGGCCATTGATGAAGCCTGTACTCGGATCATTGCTAAACGCCAACCCACCGCCAGTGATTTGCGGTTGGTGATCGCCATCATTAAGACCATTACTGATTTGGAGCGTATTGGAGATGTCGCAGAGAGCATCGCCAAGGTTGCGTTAGAAAATTTCACCAATAAACAGTACAACCTGCTGGTGTCATTGGAAGCGCTTGGTCAGCATGCGGTACGGATGCTGCACGAAGTATTGGATGCCTTTGCGCGAATGGATGTAAAAGCAGCGATTCAGGTGTATCAGGAAGATGATCGTATTGACCGTGAATATGAAGCGATTATTCGCCAACTGATGACCTATATGATGGAAGATCCGCGATCTATTCCCAATGTACTGCAAGTGATGTGGTCAGCGCGTTCAATTGAGCGAGTGGGGGATCGTTGCCAAAATATTTGTGAATACATCATTTACTTTGTGAAAGGCAAAGATATTCGTCATACCAGCCAGGAAGAGATCGTCAATATTCTAAAATAATGGGCTGATGAAAAGTTTGTTTATCTCCCTGCCTATCAATGTTCAGTTCAATGTTCAGTCAATGAAGACGTTGAATAAAAATTGAAGGGCAGGGATGTGATATTTAGCGCAATGCAGCAACCACTGCGGCAATCTTATCGCTGGATGTCACGGGAATCGCAAAATCATCCACGTCCGCACTGCCCATATAGGCCTCAGCCGAGTAGCCTGTCATCAGGCTTGGGCGGGTACTTTTACCCGACAAATGTACCTCACGCACCCCACTTTCCTGTACGATGCGGGCGACATTCTCAGCGGTCACTCCGGCGCCAGCCATGATACTCAATCGATCGCCGCAGTAATCAACCATGGTTTTGAGCATCGGGATCCCGGCTTCGGCATTGGGTTTGAGTCCTGAGGTCAGAATCCGCTCACAGCCATGGGTCATAATGGTATCTAACGCTGCCATCGGATCCAGACACTGGTCGATGGCACGATGGAATGTTACTCCCATCCCTTTCGCTTCTGTGCACAGCGCTTTGAGTAAATGGCTGTCGACACTGCTGTCTGCATTGAGTACCCCCACCACCACACCGTGTAAACCGGCTTGTTTAGCGGCAAAAATATCAGCCAGCATGATTTCCTTGTCCTGATCGCTGAACAGGAAGTCGCCTTGGCGTGGGCGGATCATGGCATAGACGGGTACAGTGGCGTTCTGTGCGGCAAGTTTCATTAATCCTGCGTTAGGGGTCAGCCCGCCAAGTGCAAGGGATGAGCATAGTTCAATACGGGTAGCGCCGCCTTGCTGGGCGTAATGGAGTGACTCGATGTTATCGATGCAGACTTCTAGGTTTTTGATCATAAGAAATAAAAAATAAAGTGATATTTATCAGAGTGTAATTGAAGCGTTAGAGCGGGGCGAGCCATAAAGCTGTGTCTTGGTTGCCCCTGTTAAATTGTGTGATCTCAGTGACTAAATACGGGGTGAGTTCCCGTTATGTTGTCGCTATAAGGAGTTGATTAAGTCATGATGCTTTGCTGGTTCATTAATGTCATTAGACACTTTGTCTGTGAGTTTATTGACTATTAGCTGTGCCGCAGTTTCGCCATTGATAACTGCGCGTTGTGCCCAATAGAAAGCTAAGGTTTCATCAGTTGGTAATCCACAGTCGCCTGAATAGAAACACATAGCGAGATAGAGTTGACTGTTGGGATGATCTTGTGAGGCTGCTTGATGGATATAGGCATAGCCTTGCTTAATTTTGTTATCTTCAATGTGAATAAGACCGAGTAGTTCTAGTCCGTGTAAGTTACCGTTACCTGCTAGCTGCGTTAGGAGATTGAGTGCTTTTTCTTTATCTGAATCTAGGAGTAATTCCGCTAAACGGTATTGTGCAGCAGGATGATCTTGTTCTGATAATCGAGTGAGTAAATATATAGATTGTGCTCTATCTTTATGATTATGATTTTCTAGTAGCATGATTGCTTGTTGGAAATTTTGTTCTTTTGTATGATTCACATAAAAAATATACGAAAATATACTTAATAAGACTATTGTGATGACAAGAAATTTACCATTCACATAAGACGAAAAGTGATGCCGTGTCATATGCGCCTCTATTATTTAAATTGTTAAAGTCAATGATTTCATTGTATATTTCAAAGTCAGATTTCAACGAGTTGGAGTTTCCACATAGAGATTTAATTTTTTCTTCAACGTAGTTGTAAGGAATGATGTTTTTTGAATAATCAATTAATCCATCAAAATAAACACCTCGAAGATTAGGAGCACGACCGTAGTCTGGGTTTGCTTTTAAATAATATATAGATGCTACTAATACAGCACTTTTAGAATTTGGGTGTTTTGTTTTAACTTTATTTGCAACTTCATTTATAGTCAGTTTTATAACTTTAGTTAAAATCTGGCTTCTTGCTTTTTGTGCCACTATCCCAATAGCCATAGCTTTGCTAGCACTACGTATTGAATGTGATGTCATTGTTGTTGAAGGTTTAATTGGAGCAAATAGTTTTGGTGTTTGATGTACTTGAGGAATGGATGCTTTATTTTTCCAGTGCAATCTATCTTGTATTCCATTTTTGTGTTTATACTGACTTTTATTTGCATGATCGATTTTTTCAAGAAATTTTTGTTTTTTTGATTGTCCATTGATTTCTGGGATAGGTTTTTTCAGGTCTCCTGCATAAGTGTTGATTTGATCTTCTTTAGAAGATTTTGATACACCTACTTCCAATTCAATACTGTAACAGTATATTTTTAGAGAGCTTGAAGGATAGAGGAACTCACAAAAATCAGAACCTAGATTATAGCTTCCATTATGAGTTAAAACTTTTAGTTTCATGTATATCTCCATATTGTTAGAAACAATCTAAAGGAATGATTATTTGATAGCTAACGGAAAAAATACACTTATGAAGATATATCAAAAAATATGTAATTGATAGTATACATATTTCATTAAGATAGTGAGCAGAATTAGTCGGGGGATTTTGTTGGAATTAAACAAAACGGGCCCGGTGTGTCCGGGCCTCATTATTTTGCTTTGAGCTGACTTATTGGCTTTACGCTGTTGCGTTTATTGCCCTAACACCGTGAGCGTGGTGTTAGTGTAGGTAATTACTTACCTAGGTCGGCAGTGTGCTCAGACAGGTAGTCTGCAACACCTTTAGGCGATGCGTCCATACCAGCTTTGCCTTCTTCCCACTGTGCAGGACATACTTCACCGTTTTTCTGGTGGAAGTTTAGTGCGTCAACCATGCGTAGCATTTCATCGATGTTACGGCCTAGTGGCAGGTCGTTAACAACTTGGTGGCGAACTAGGCCATCTTCGTCGATAAGGAAAGAACCACGGAAAGCAACGCCTGCTTCTGGATGCTCAACATCGTAAGCTTTACAGATTTCGTGCTTAATATCAGCAACCAGTGGGTATTTAACCTGACCGATACCGCCGTTTTCAACCGCAGTGTTACGCCATGCGTTGTGAGAGAACTGAGAGTCGATAGAAACACCGATCACTTCAACACCTTTCGCTTGGAAATCTTCAAAGCGCTTATCAAAAGCGATTAGCTCAGAAGGGCACACAAATGTGAAGTCTAGTGGGTAGAAGAAAACTACCGCTTTTTTACCTTTAGTGAATTCTGCAAAGTTGAAGTTTTCAACGATTTCGCCGTTACCTAGAACAGCTGCAGCAGTAAAATCTGGGGCTTGACGACCTACTAGTACCATGATGGTGCTCCTAAAAATTCGTTAATGCCTATCATCTCCGATAAGCTCGATGCTTTGGACGAGACAAACTATAACGAAACTGTTAGATTGAAAAAAGCGGAATAAATAGATTGATACAATCGAAAAATACGATGAATAAGTTTCCTTCACTTAAACAGCTTCATTATTTAGTGACGTTATTTGAAACTCGCCATTTTGGTGAGGCAGCAAAAAAATGTTTTGTTAGTCAGTCAACACTCAGTTCTGGGGTACAGAACCTTGAGGAGTTGATTGGTTGCCAGCTTATTGAAAGGGATAATAAGTCTCTGGTCTTTACCTCAACCGGTGAAGACGTGGTTGTTCGCAGCCGAGAGTTGCTGGCGAGAAGTCAGGATTTAATGGATGTCTCCAACTGCTTGGGGGATGGGATGGATGGTCAGCTGCGTGTTGGTTGTATTCCAACAATCGCCCCGTTTTTGTTGTGTGACTTAGTGCAGGAAGTGAACCGACTTTATCCTAAGCTGAACCTATTATTGCGAGAAGATACAACCACCAACTTGTTGGCGGCGTTGCGTAGTGGTGAGATGGATGTACTGATCCTAGCACTGCCCGTTGAGATTAATGGCATGCATAGCCAGTTGGTGGGTCGTGATGCTTTCAAGATGGTGATAAGTCAGAGTCAGGCTGAGCGAGTGAGTGTGCCGCTGCGTTATGCCGATCTCCCCGATGAATCGGTTTTTTTACTGGAAAAAGAACATTGTCTGACCGATCACGCTGTTTCAGCGTGTAAGTTAACCAGTAAAGAAAAGATCAACCCATTTACTGCGACCAGCTTGCATACACTGGTACAGATGGTGGCAAACGGGTTGGGGACCACCTTTATTCCACAGATGGCCATTGATCATGGTTTACTGCATAACCAAAACCTTGTGGTTGTTGAGCCGCCGGGTCAGGAGGAAGCATACCGTGAAATTGGTCTGGTTTGGCGTCCGACATCAAGCCGTACAAACACCTTTCATAAGCTCGCAGATATCGTAAAAGGGCTTTTATAAGCCCCCATCCTCTGATGTGAATCAAGTGCTGGAATAAATCACGTTATTTCAGCATATTATTCTAATAATACTCTCTAGGCTGGTGTTTTTAATTTGCCTCTTCTGGCTGTCGTGACTTGAGATTTGTAGGTTTATTCTATTTTGCTTTACGAATAAATGAAGCCCGCAGTCTTATCCTAAATTCCTTTCACGTATGAACCTCGTCTGCCTGCTGATAAATAGTGCTTGTATTTTAACCATATGCCAACTAGACATAGACAGTACCTTGTTTGAAACGCAGATCTAAACATGTTTTCTAACTCGGTTGTTCTGTAATTTATATACGTAACTTATTACATTTTTCTCTTATCGATGGAAAGGGTTGATAACCGAGTTTTTCTCTGAAAATTGTTTCAATTTAGTATTTTGAGTTATAGCTCTAATTTTTGTATACCATTGATTATTAGTGATTAATGTTATTTATGTTTGTGATTTTGAAATCATCATGGTTGCAATTCAAGGCGGGTTGCGGCAACGTAAACACAATGTAACGCACTTGGTTGTTACGTTGTGTTTGTACAATTAAAGTAGTGATTAAGTTACAATAGTTAGGGAGCTCGATAAATGGAAAGACATACGCCACCCAGTCATGACGTTAAACTATCACTGCAACAGCCGCTCACGCCTGAGCAGGCCGAAATTCTCACCGATGAGGCATTTTTGTTTCTCGAACGTTTGGTTCAACACTTCGCCCCTCGACTACCTGATCTACTGGCAGCCCGTGAGCTGCGCCAGTTAGCCATTGACGCAGGCCACTTACCTGATTTTTTACCGGACACGCAGGCGATACGGGAGGGAGATTGGTCGATCCAAAATATTCCCGCTGATCTTCAGGATCGCCGCTTGGAAATCACCGGGCCAGTAGAGCGAAAAATGGTTATCAATGCATTGAATGCTGATGTGAAAGTGTTTATGGCTGACTTTGAAGACTCATTTTCTCCCATGTGGGATGAGGTGCTTGATGGCCAGCGCAATTTACGTGATGCCGTGAATGGTACGATATCTTATACCCATCCAGAGACAGGGAAGCAGTACGATCTTTGTGATGATCCTGCGGTTTTGATCTGTCGCGTCAGAGGACTGCACCTACCAGAAAAACACGTTCACTTTCAGGGGGAGGCGATCCCGGGGTGTTTATTTGATTTTGCGTTGTACTTTTACCATAACTATAAGCAGCTACTTGAGAAAGGCAGCGGGCCGTATTTCTATCTGCCAAAGCTTCAGGCTTACCAAGAAGCGGCTTGGTGGAGTGATGTATTCAGTTTTACCGAAGATGAATTTGGTTTGGCGCGGGGAACGATAAAAGCCACGGTGCTGATTGAGACGTTACCTGCGGTGTTTGAGATGGATGAAATCCTGTATAGCCTGAAAGAGCATATTGTCGGGCTTAACTGCGGCCGATGGGACTATATTTTTAGCTACATTAAAACACTGCGTAATCACACTGATCGCATCCTGCCTGACCGTCAAGTGGTGACGATGGAGAAGCCTTTCCTTAATGCTTATTCACGGTTGCTGGTGAAAACATGCCATCACCGGGGAGCGTTTGCAATGGGAGGGATGGCCGCCTTCATCCCTTCAAAAGATCCGGAGCGTAATGCCTGGGTACTGAATAAGATCCAGACCGATAAATCCTTAGAAGCCCGCAATGGTCATGATGGCTCATGGATAGCGCACCCCGGTTTGGCCGGGACGGCGCGCGCAGTCTTTGATCAAGCTTTGGGTAACCGTAGTAACCAGCTTGATGTGACTCGTAATGAAGATGCGCCTATATCAGCTTGTGAGTTACTGGCTCCTTGTGACGGAGAGCGTACCGAGGAGGGGATGCGACACAATATTCGGGTTGCGGTGCAATATATTGAAGCCTGGATCAGAGGTAATGGTTGCGTACCGATTTATGGGCTGATGGAAGATGCCGCCACCGCAGAAATATCACGCGCATCTATCTGGCAGTGGATCAAACATGGTAAAGCGCTCAGTAATGGCAAGATTGTAACTGCTGCTTTATTTGAAAAGATGCTGCAAGAAGAGATGGATGTACTGAAACAGGAGTTAGGTACTCAACGCTTTGACAGTGGTCGTTTTGACGAAGCGGCTGTGATGATGTCGCAGCTCACGACCAGTGATGAGTTGGTCAACTTCCTGACCTTGCCGGGTTATGAATACTTGCAGTAACGAACCAGATCATCGCGAAAACCAGAATGCATAAAAATAACGAGAAAGCTAATAACGAGAAAGTGTCTGCAGTCAGCATCGGCTGCTGTAGACCCATTAACAGTCAGTTTAGCCAATAACCCACTATGTGCGGATTATCGCCAAATGAAACGAGGGACATCATTATGACATTGACTCGCCAGCAACAAATTAACGCTTTGGAAAAAGATTGGGCTGAAAACCCACGTTGGAAGCAGGTAAAGCGGACTTACTCTGCAGAGGAGGTTATTAACCTGCGTGGTTCATTCGCGCCAGCGAATACTATTGCACAGCGCGGTGCGGATAAGCTGTGGGATCTGGTCAATGGCGATGCGAAAAAAGGTTATGTAAACTGCCTTGGCGCCTTGACGGGGGGCCAAGCCGTCCAGCAAGCCAAGGCTGGTATTGAAGCCATTTACCTGTCCGGTTGGCAGGTGGCAGCTGATAACAATACGGCTTCTACAATGTACCCGGACCAATCGCTTTATCCGGTTGATTCGGTGCCAGCTGTTGTTACCAGAATCAATAACTCTTTCCGCCGGGCGGATCAAATTCAGTGGGCTAACGGCGGCAGTCCAGAGGATGGTATTGATTACTTCTTGCCGATTGTTGCGGATGCGGAAGCTGGATTTGGTGGTGTGCTGAACGCTTACGAGTTGATGCGCAATATGATTGATGCTGGTGCGGCAGGTGTGCATTTTGAAGATCAGTTGGCATCGGTGAAGAAATGCGGACATATGGGCGGTAAGGTGTTAGTACCAACCCAAGAAGCCGTGCAAAAGCTGGTCGCAGCTCGTTTGGCGGCAGATGTGGCGGGCACGACAACCTTGGTCATTGCGCGTACAGATGCCAATGCGGCGGATTTGTTGACCTCTGACTGTGATCCTTATGATAAAGATTTTATTGTCGGAGATCGTACGGCGGAAGGATTCTATCGAGTACGTGCCGGGATCGATCAGGCTATCGCTCGCGGTCTCGCTTATGCCCCTTATGCCGATCTTATCTGGTGTGAAACGGCAAAACCATGCTTGGAAGAAGCGCGTAAATTTGCGGAAGCGATCCATGCCCAATATCCGGATCAGTTGTTGGCATATAACTGCTCGCCATCGTTTAACTGGGAAAAAAATCTTGATGCCGACACCATTGCCAAGTTCCAGCAAGAGCTCTCTGACATGGGTTACAAATACCAGTTCATTACCTTGGCCGGTATTCATAATATGTGGTTTAACATGTTTGAATTGGCCCACGCGTACGCGCAAGGTGAAGGAATGCGTCATTATGTAGAGAAAGTACAACGTCCGGAATTTCAGGCAGCTGAGAAAGGGTATACTTTCGTCGCGCACCAGCAAGAAGTGGGTACAGGGTATTTTGACAAGATGACCAATACCATTCAGGGCGGGAATTCTTCCGTTACTGCGCTGACGGGCTCAACCGAAGAAGATCAGTTTTAAGCTCTAGTCATTGTTTACTTAATTTATAAAAGATAAATAATCAAAAGGGGCGCTTAGTGCGCTCCTTTTCGATCTTAATTGGGGGAGGGAGCCGTCTGTTGTTGGCTGTATGTTTTTGCCGCCTGCTGTACTTGCGGATAGATCCGATGGAACTGTTGTTCAAATAAGTGGTAATGGCGCTGAATTACCGCAGGACAGTTAGCCAGTTGGTATAAGCGTGGCCGACGTAAGGCCATTCGTTCTAACGCCCGGTCTATCGTATCTGAATGTTGGTACTGAAGTAGCCATTGCTGGTGCCACATCCTCTCCATTGTTAGGGTAAATGCTTCTGGTTGCTCTTCATCAAATAACGCGATTTCTTGTTGAGCTTGCTGAACAAAGTGGGCTAAAGGCGTTGAGTGATAGCGGTGCCAGTGCTTGGCGAGAAAATGATCCCATGTGATATCAAGGGCGATTCCACTGACACGACGAGTCTCTGGCGTAAAACGTTGTCGACAGCGCAATACTTCAGGTAAAGCATCAATGTAGCTGTCGACGAAACGATGCAGTTTTATACCGTTTGCGACGTTGGAGCTATAGAGACGGTACGGATCGCCACGAATGAAGTCAGCGAGCAGGTTACCCGCAAGGTGGCTATCACACTGTTTTGCGAGATGTAGATGGGCCAGAAAGTTCATGTCATCACTTTCTGGCGGAAAAGATCTTTCTGTTAATTATATCGTTGTTCACTGTTACATTGGCATATAAGTAAGGGATGTAGCCCTAGTATAATTCATACTCACTCTCAATGGGTTCAATCTCCTCTTGTAATTCCAGCAGGTTGATTGCGATAGAAACAAAATCACTGTCAGTAATGATCCCCACTAGTTTGTCTTGGTCGATAATAGGCAAACAGCCAATATGATGCCTCTGCATATACATCGCCGCTTCTTTTAGTCCAGCATTGGGTGTTACGCTGCGTAAATTACGATGCATTGATTGCTCAATTGGGGTATCAAGAGAGGCGATAAACTGTGTTTGGAATCGTTGATCCATGCTTGGTGCTTGTGCAGAGAGAATATCTCTTTGGCTAATAATACCAATAAGGGTGTTATCTTTATTGGTAATAGGAATATGGCGAATATGATGTTTCTCCATCATTCGCTTGGCATCAGCCAATGTGTTGGATGCTATCAGAGTATAAGGGTGAGGGGTCATCATATCAGCAACAGTAAACATATAGCCTCCGAAATACCGGTCTACAATACTTAGTTACCCACTCTTGTTGGGCCTTTGTTTTTCAATTTATTCGGTATACCCACTGACTGTAGCGAATCCTTTCCGTATAACCTATGACACGAATCAAATAATTGACAAGTTATTTATTTGTGTCTCATTTGTTTCTCATAAGTTAAAAATAAAAATGTGTAATATACTTAATAAATAGCATGCTTTAAAGGAATACTTGTAATGCATAAGCTGTTGTTTGTTTTGTTTTTTTGGTCCGTTAGTCTACCGTCATTAGCTAGCGATGATGTCCCTGGTTTTCAGCCTCGAATTATTGGGGGAATAGAGTCAACAAGCGGGGAATTACCGTGGCAGGCATATATTAATATGACCTTTCGCGTTAACAATGACGAGCGAACCTTTATTTGTGGTGGAGTGGTCATCAGCCCTGACGTTATTATTACTGCGGCTCACTGTATGCGTAACGGTTCAACAACGGTAGCGCCTGACGATGTTATGGTCTGGGCAGGTATTACGAGTATATTTAGCGCGAATAGAGCCAGTTCGGTGGCTGTTCGAGAGATCGTTATTCATCCTGCGTATAATTTATCACGGTTCGCTAATGATATTGCCATTCTTAAGTTGTCCGGTCCGTTACCGAATTCCGCACTTCCAATCATGTTAGCTTCAAGCCGCGATCAAGAGAGGGTTGATCTCGCCTTTGCTAATGGTTGGGTCGATAACGGCGAGCGGGTGGCAAACTTGTTGGTATCCGGATGGGGGACCACTCAGCTGAATGAGTCGAATTCAGGGGCGACCCGACTTCGCCAGACGCTGTTATCTGGCATGCCCGACTCACGGTGCGATAGTCTGTGGGGAGGGAACATCCGCCAAGGCGATCATGCCATTTTCCTCTGTGCAGGATCTGTATCACCTGATCTCGCTCGGGACAGTTGCTTTGGTGATTCCGGTGGCCCGCTCGTGTGGCAAGATCCGCAATCCGTTGGTGACCGTGATTTTGGATTACGTCTTGTTGGCTTAGTGAGTTTTGGTGAAGGGTGTGCGGGGCGGTTGCCGGGGGTTTATACAGAAGTGGCACATTATCGGAGTTGGATTGAAAGTGAAGTTGGCGGTGGTGTATTAACCCAGCCTGCCCCAGATTTTACGATTAACCCATTCGTTTCTGATTACACCGGAGCCGGTGAGGACGTTATTGTTATTCCACCTGGCAGCGATCGAAGTGGCGGTCTATCTATGGGATGGGGGGGGCTATTCACTCTTGTCCTACTAGGGATTATACGTAAGCGCCTGAACGGTGAATGAGTTAATGTCGCTCATGGTGTGAACCGTGATCTGGTGAGGTGATCTTTGCTTGATATTGCAGTCTGGCAGCCTATACTAGCGGCCTGCTGTAATTTAGGGCCCTAATGATGCAAGTTTCTGATTTTCACTTTGACCTCCCTGACGAGCTGATTGCTCGCTACCCACAAGCCGAGCGTACGGCAAGCCGTTTGTTGCAACTGACTGGTAATACTGGTGAGCTGGCACATAAAGGTTTTAAAGATGTGCTGGATCTTGTTCAGCCGGGTGATCTGTTGGTATTCAATAATACACGAGTGATCCCCGCGCGTCTGTTTGGCCAAAAGGCCTCGGGCGGAAAACTGGAAGTGTTGGTTGAGCGCATGCTGGATGACAAGAGTATTCTGGCTCATGTTCGTGCATCTAAGTCGCCAAAGCCTGGTAATGAATTGTTATTGGGTGAAAATGGTGAATATCAGGCAGAAATGGTTGCCCGCCATGATACATTGTTTGAGATCCGCTTTTTTAGCGATAAAACCGTGCTGGAAATTTTAGAAGACATCGGCCACATGCCTCTGCCTCCTTATATTGACCGTCCAGATGAAGATGCCGATAAAGAACGTTACCAAACGGTTTACAATGCTAAGCCGGGTGCGGTTGCGGCGCCTACTGCGGGTCTGCATTTCGATGATGCTCTGATGGCAGCATTAAAAGAAAAAGGCGTGAACTTTGCGTTTGTGACCCTGCACGTAGGGGCGGGTACGTTCCAGCCAGTACGTGTGGACAATATCCATGATCACCACATGCATGCGGAATATGTTGAAGTGCCGGAAGAAGTGGTTGAGGCCATTCACACTACCAAAGCCAACGGTGGTCGCGTGGTTGCTGTGGGTACAACCTCTGTACGATCACTGGAAAGTGCGGCGCAAGATGCCCTGAAAAACGGCACAGAACTGAAGCCATTTTTTGGTGATACCGAGATCTTTATTTTTCCAGGTTACCAATTTCAGTTAGTGGATGTGTTGATCACCAATTTTCATTTACCAGAATCAACCTTGATCATGTTGGTGAGCGCCTTTGCCGGCTACGATCACACCATGAATGCGTACCTGCAAGCGGTTGAAAATAAATACCGTTTCTTTAGCTACGGCGATTCAATGTTTATTACGCGACAGACGAATTAATCATTTATTCCGTCATTAAGTCAGTGTTACTTAAGGCTGCATTTGCTAAAATGCAGCCTTTGTGTTTTTCGAACCTTGAAACTGTGATATTCAAGGGATTTTCCGACACAAATCAATTATTCCACTAGGCTTTATGGCTAGGTGGAAAACGTCTGGACATGCGATATCGCATTGCTGGATTTAAAATCGTACATCGGGTAAATCTCCGTTGTATATTTGCATCTCTAGCCCTTGTGGGTTGGGGGGATATGTCAGATTGTTTCTCTGGCTGTTGGAGGCTTTGTGAAATTTGAATTAGATAAAACGCAAGGGCGCGCCCGTCGTGGTCGTTTGCAGTTTGAACGTGGTACTGTTGAAACACCGGCATTTATGCCTGTGGGTACTTACGGCACCGTTAAAGGCATGACGCCGGAAGAAGTGAAAGAGACGGGTGCTCAAATCTTGTTGGGTAACACCTTCCACCTATGGTTACGCCCGGGCCAAGACGTCATGAAACTGCATGGTGATTTGCACGACTTCATGAACTGGCAGGGTCCAATCCTGACTGATTCAGGCGGTTTCCAGGTATTTAGCCTGGGTGCAATGCGTAAGATCACTGAAGAGGGTGTTCATTTCCGTAACCCGGTAAATGGTGACAAGATTTTCATGGATGCAGAGAAATCAATGCAAATCCAATATGATCTTGGCTCTGATATCGTGATGATTTTTGATGAATGTACGCCATATCCTGCGACGCATGATGAAGCGAAAACCTCAATGGAAATGTCTCTGCGCTGGGCACAGCGTAGCCGTAATGAGTTTGACCGCCAAGAAAATCCAAATGCCCTATTTGGTATCGTTCAGGGTGGTGTGTACGAAGATTTACGTGATGTTTCGATTGAAGGCCTGACCAATATTGGTTTTGATGGCTATGCGGTAGGTGGTTTGGCCGTGGGTGAACCAAAAGAAGACATGCATCGTATTCTTGAGCACACCTGTCCAAAACTGCCTGAAGATAAGCCTCGTTACCTGATGGGTGTGGGCAAGCCTGAAGACTTGGTCGAAGGTGTTCGTCGCGGTATTGATATGTTTGATTGCGTGATGCCAACTCGAAATGCACGTAATGGTCACCTATTTGTGACCGGTGGTGTGATCAAGATCCGTAATGCGAAACATAAAACCGATACAACCCCTCTCGATCCGCATTGTGACTGTTACACTTGTCGCAACTATACCAAGGCGTATCTGTACCATCTGGATAAGTGTAATGAAATTCTAGGTGCACGCCTAAATACAATCCATAACTTGCGTTACTACCAGCGTTTGATGGCAAGTATTCGCAAGGCGATTGACGAAGATCGTTTCGATGCTTTTGTAGAAGAATTCTACGCGCGTCGCGACCGTGAAGTTCCACCTTTAAATGACAATAAATAACAGAGGACATTCGTAAATGAGTCTGATTTCTCAAGCACACGCAGCTGCAGAAGGTGCACCACAAGGCGGCAGTATGCAGCTTTTCATCATGCTGGGCCTATTTGCCGTAATTTTCTATTTTATGATTTACCGTCCGCAAGCAAAACGCGTGAAGGATCATAAAACCCTAATGTCTTCAATGGGCAAGGGTGATGAAGTTATGACTAACGGTGGCTTAGTGGGTAAAATCACTAAAGTTGCTGAAGACAATGACTACATCGTTATTGCACTAAACGACACGACTGAAGTTACGATCAAGAAAGACTTCGTATCTGCCGTTTTGCCAAAAGGCACGATGAAGTCTCTGTAACAACTTGCTTTGAAGGATCACAGCAGTGCTAAACCGTTATCCCTTGTGGAAGAACCTGATGGTGGTGTTTACACTGATCATCGGTTTGCTTTATGCACTTCCCAACGTTTACGGTGAAGATCCAGCAATTCAAATCTCCGGGGCGCGTGGCGCCTCGGCAGATATGTCCACGCTGGATGCAGTCACCGAAGATTTAAAACAAAATCACATCTCATACAAATCTATCGCTTTCGAAAAGGGTACTGTATTGGTCCGTTTTAACGATACCGATACCCAAATCAGTGCTCGCGATATTATCAGCCAAGAGCTAGGTGATAATTATATTGTTGCCCTGAATCTTGCCGCCGCAACACCTAAATGGCTTGAATCTATCGGCGCTTCACCCATGAAATTAGGTCTCGACCTACGTGGTGGTGTGCACTTCCTGATGGAAGTTGATATGGATGCCGCGATGGAAAAGTTGCTCGGTCAGCAGGAAGAAACTTTCCGTGTTGAGCTGCGTGAGGCAAAAATTCGTTACCGTGCCATCAGTAAGACAGATTCTTCAGTGGAAGTGCGTTTGCGTAATAGCGAGCAACTAGCTGAAGCGAAATCCGTACTGGCGAAACTACATCCTGATATGGTGTTTAGCGATAGCGAGAGTAATGGTCGATTCGTTCTTTCCGCTCAGTTTACCGATGCCCGTCTTCTGGAAGTTCGTAATTACGCCGTTGATCAAAATATCACTATCCTACGTAATCGTGTGAATGAGTTGGGGGTGGCAGAGCCATTGGTTCAGCGTCAAGGCGCGAATCGTATAGTGGTTGAGCTACCTGGTGTTCAGGATACGGCGCGTGCAAAAGAAATTTTGGGTGCAACTGCAACGCTGGAATTCCGCGAAGTAGATAGCGCTGCAGATTTAGCGGCTGCTGCTTCTGGTCGTGTACCAGCAGGAAGCGAAGTGAAGTTTACTCGTGACCAACGTCCGGTAGTGCTGAAAAAACGAGTCATTCTATCTGGTTCTCATATCACGGATGCTAGCGCAAATGCCGATGAATACGGTCGTCCTCAGGTAAACATCTCGCTTGATAGCGAAGGTGGTAGCAAGATGACGGCATTCTCGCGTAACAACGTTGGCAAGCTGATGGCGACGGTGTTTACCGAGTATAAAGACAGCGGCGAGCGCGATCCGAATGGTAAAGTGATTCTGGAAAAATACGAAGAAGTGATCAACCAAGCGACGATTCAAACGGCGTTGGGGCGTAACTTCCGTATTACTGGTATCGACTCACAAGCAGAAGCGCTTAACTTAGCATTGCTGCTACGTGCTGGTGCTTTGATTGCGCCGATCTCCATTGTTGAAGAGCGTACTATTGGCCCATCAATGGGTCAGCAGAACATCGACATGGGAATTCAGGCGATGATCTGGGGCATGGTAGCCGTTATGCTGTTCACTTTGTTCTATTACCGTCGTTTTGGCTTATTTGCCAATATTGCTCTGATGATGAATTTGGTGTTGATCATTGGTGTGATGTCAATGATCCCAGGTGCAACCATGACCTTGCCGGGTATTGCCGGTATTGTCTTAACGGTTGGTATGGCGGTCGATGCGAACGTATTGATTTTCGAACGTATCCGAGAAGAGCTTCGTGATGGGCGTAGTCCGCAGCATGCCATTCAGCAAGGCTATGCGAATGCCTTTAGTACTATTGCCGATGCGAACTTAACCACCCTAATTACGGCAATCATCCTATTTGCAGTAGGAACAGGGGCAGTGAAAGGTTTCGCGGTAACATTATCTATCGGTATTATTACGTCCATGTTCACGGCCATCGTTGGTACGCGTGCACTGGTTAACTTGGTTTATGGCGGTAAGCGCGTCGATAAGCTGTCGATCTAAGGGGACGCTGACATGTTTCAATTAATGAAAGCGGATAAAACGATCGATTTTATGCGCTGGTCAAAAGGAGCATTCCTCCTTTCTACCATGATGATCATTGCGGCCATTGCTACAGTGACTACTCAAAAACTGAACTGGGGCCTGGATTTTACCGGCGGTACGCTGATCGAAGTAGGCTTTGAATCACCTGCGGATCTGCCCAAAATTCGTGAATCATTGGAAGAGGCTGGTTTTGGTGATGCCATTGTGCAGAACTTCGGTACCGCTCGTGATGTGATGGTTCGCTTACAACCTCGTGAAAATGTGAAAAGTGAAGATTTGGGTAACCAGATCATCGCTGCATTGAAAGAAGGTACGGGGCAAGCAGTTGAAATGCGTCGTATCGAATTCGTTGGTCCAAACGTAGGTGATGAGCTAGCAGAAGCGGGTGGCCTTGCTATTCTGGTTTCCTTGCTGTGTATCTTGTTGTATGTGTCCATTCGTTTTGAATGGCGTTTAGCGGCAGGCGCTGTATTGGCACTGGCACACGACGTGATCATTACGATTGGTATCTTCTCATTTACCCAGATCGAAATTGACCTGACCATTGTCGCAGCGTTGCTGACGGTAGTCGGTTACTCGCTCAACGATACCATTGTGGTCTTTGACCGTATTCGTGAGAATTTCCTCAAGATGCGTAAAGAGGATGCGGTAGAGGTGCTAAACAGCTCAATTACGCAAACATTGAGTCGTACCTTGATCACTTCAGCTACGACCTTGTTCGTGGTTATTGCGCTGTTCCTGAAGGGCGGTAACATGATCCACGGTTTCGCCACAGCGTTGCTGATTGGTATCACTGTTGGTACATACTCTTCAATCTATGTAGCATCAGCCCTGTCATTGAAGTTGGGTATCAAGCGTGAGCACCTAATGCCAACGCCGGTTGATAAAGAAGGTGAAGAGTTCGATGCGATGCCATAAGGCAACACGTTGAATTTAGAGAAAATGATAAACGGAGCCGAAAGGCTCCGTTTTTGTATATAGAAGCAAGGGCGAGGAAGAGCAGGGACGAGGGACGAGTAGGAGCGGGTTAATAACGGAGAAGCAAAAGCGGACCTATGGCCTTAGGTTCTGGGGAGAGCAAGAGCTGGCTATCGTTGTAAATAGATGAGCAAAAAAGGTTTGCTTATTCCTTGCAGGACCACAGGACCAGAAGTTTTTTGCTTTTCCGCTCCTACTCGTCCCTGCTCTTCCTCGCTCCTATGTCGCCAGGCAAAAAAAAGCCCCAGCACACGAAGCGCTGGGGCGTTTTTTATGACTGGTAATCAGGTGATTACTTAGTCAGAGCTTCGCTACCGTTTTCACGGATTTTGCTTAGCAGAGGCTTAACCACGCGAGCGTTACCAGCAACGATGTTGCCAGAAGTCAGGTAGTTAGTATTACCAGTAAAGTCAGTACAGATAGCACCCGCTTCACGCGCGATTAGCTCACCAGCTGCAATTTCCCAAGGCTTAAGGCCTAGCTTGAATACGCCGTCAACACGGCCAGCTGCTAGGTAGCATAGGTCAAGTGCAGAACAACCAGACTGACGCATGTCATCACAGTCGATGAATAGTGCGCTCTGGATTTTAGCGAAGCTTTCAGCATGCTGTTTTGCAGCAAACGGTAGGCTTGTTGCCAGAGTTGTACCAGTAAGGTCACGAGGCTGAGACACACGGATACGCTGGCTGTTAAGCTGAGCGCCAGCACCACGTGTTGCAGTGAAAAGCTCGTTGCGAGAAGGATCGTAAACAGCCGCTACTTCTGTACGGCCACGCATGCGTAGGGCAACAGAAACAGCATAGTGAGGATAACCACGAACAAAGTTCTTGGTGCCATCCACTGGGTCAATGATCCACTGACAATCTTTGTCACGACCTTCTTTATTACTACCTTCCGCGGCAATAATGCAGTGGTCAGGGTAAGATTTCAGAATTGTCTCGATAATTAGCGCTTCTGCTTCTTGATCGATATTGGTAACAACATCATTACCTTTGTTAGCAACCTCGATAGACTGAGGTTTTTCTAGAGATTTAATGACATGGTCACCAGCCTTTCGTACTGCACGAATGGCGATATTAAGCATCGGATGCATAGGATCTTCCCAACGGATGTTAAAGAACTAAAAAGCGGCGGCGAGTATAGCAGAGCTAGAATAAAAGGGAAGTGGTTATTTTTTACCCGGCGGTCTTTAGCCAGTGATTGAGTGGATTTTATTCATATCGTCCTTCCTCCCAGTGTTCGGTACAATGTTTTTATATGTTTTCACCCTTTTTAAAATCTCTGTGTTAAAATCTTTCGGCTTTATTGAAACTGTCGGAAATAGCACATTCTATGTTAGATAAAATCAGCGTGGTTCTTGTTGGTACCTCACACCCGGGCAATATTGGTTCGGCCGCCCGCGCAATGAAAGTGATGGGACTGACCCGCCTCATTCTGGTTAATCCAGCGTGTGAAATTGATGAAACCACTTATGCTCTAGCGGCTGGCGCAGCCGATATTGTCGAAAAGGCCAAGATTGTTCCTACGCTGGATGATGCCATCGCCGATTGTGGTCTGGTGGTGGGCTCGAGTGCGCGTTCTCGGACGCTGGAATGGCCTCAATTAGACCCTCGTGAATGCGGCATCAAAGCGATATCAGAGGTGCCGTCACACAATGTTGCCATCTTATTCGGTCGTGAGCGTACTGGCTTAACCAATGAAGAATTGCAGCATTGCCACTGCCATGTTTATATTCCTGCTAATCCGGATTACAGTTCACTTAATCTGGCGATGGCAGTACAAACAGTGAGCTATGAGATCCGCATGGCTTACCTTGACCTGCAGAAACTAGATCAGGAAAAACAGGTAGATCAGGCTATCACTGAAGAGTACCCCCTCGCGCAAGAACTTGAAATGTTCTACGAGCACCTTGAAAAGGTCACGAGGCAGACTCGCTTTATCAATAAGAAGCATCCCGGTATGGTGATGGCTAAACTTCGTCGTTTATTTACCCGTGCTCGGCCTGAAGCGCAGGAACTACAAATTCTGCGTGGTATCTTATCTTCTGTTGAGAAATCACTTGAGTACAAAGACAAATAGTCATACTGTGCTTAGGGGTAAAAGCCTGACTAAATCAGTCAGGTAAATACTTGACTGATTTAGTCAGGTATGCGACACTCGCACTCATAGATAAACATGGGTAGCGGTGTGTTATGAGATTGACATCAAAAGGAAGATACGCAGTCACAGCCATGTTGGATGTGGCGCTACATTCTCAGGATGGTCCTGTTCCTCTGGCTGATATTTCAGAACGTCAAGGGATCTCACTATCTTACCTAGAGCAGCTATTTTCTCGTTTGCGTAAAGCTGGCCTAGTTGCCAGTGTCCGTGGACCAGGTGGTGGTTATCGGCTCGGTGAGGATGCCAATAAGATTGCTGTAGGCATGGTTATTGCGGCGGTTGATGAATCGGTTGATGCGACTAAGTGTCACGGCAAAGGTGATTGTCAAGGTGGCGTACGCTGTCTGACACACACGCTATGGCGCGATTTAAGCTCCCGAATCAGCGGTTTTTTGAACAACATCACTCTTGGTGAGTTGATGCAAGACAATGACGTACAGCAAATTTCTGATCGTCAGGATCAAGAAATACAGAAAACGTCATTTGGACATAAAAATACACACGACAGCACCACAATCGGTGTCGATGTTCGCTCCTAGAGACTAGACGTCCGTGTTTTCGGAGATGAAGATGAAACTGCCAATATACTTTGATTATTCCGCTACTTGCCCAGTTGATCCACGCGTTGCTGAAAAAATGATGCAATGTCTGACGATGGATGGAACTTTCGGCAACCCGGCTTCTCGTTCTCACCGTTATGGTTGGCAGGCTGAGGAAGCGGTTGATACAGCACGTGAGAATATCGCTGAACTGCTGAACGCTGACCCGCGTGAAATTGTATTTACCTCTGGTGCGACTGAATCAGATAACTTGGCAATTAAAGGCGCAGCCCATTTCTATGCCAAGAAAGGCAAACACGTTATTACCTGTAAGACTGAGCACAAGGCCGTTCTTGATCCTTGCCGTCAGTTAGAGCGCGAAGGTTATGAGGTGACTTACCTTGAGCCTGAGTCAAACGGTTTAGTTGATCTTGCTAAACTGTGCGATGCAATTCGTGAAGATACTGTGCTGCTTTCACTGATGCACGTAAACAACGAAATTGGTGTGATCCAAGATATCGCGACAATTGGTGAAATGTGTCGTGAGAAGAAAGTGATCTTTCACGTTGACGCCGCGCAGTCTGCCGGTAAGCTCCCAATCGATGTGCAGGCAATGAAAGTGGATCTGATTTCCCTGTCAGCGCACAAAATTTACGGCCCTAAGGGTATTGGTGCGTTGTATGTACGCCGCAAGCCACGTATTCGCCTTGAAGCGCAAATGCACGGTGGCGGTCATGAACGTGGTTTCCGTTCAGGTACGCTAGCAACACACCAGATCGTCGGTATGGGCGAAGCATTCCGTATTGCTAAAGAAGATATGGATAAAGATTACCAGCACGCGTTAGCACTGCGTGACCGTCTGCTGTCAGGCCTTGAAGGTATCGAAGCCATGACGATCAACGGTGACATGGCGCAACGTTTGCCAAACAACCTCAATATTAGTTTTGCATTTGTTGAGGGTGAATCACTGCTGATGGCACTGAAAGACCTTGCGGTATCTTCTGGTTCTGCCTGTACATCTGCAAGCTTAGAGCCGTCTTACGTATTGCGCGCTCTGGGTTTGAATGACGAACTGGCACACAGCTCAATCCGCTTCTCTTTTGGTCGCTTCACGACCGAAGAAGAAGTAGACTACGCCGCTTCACAAATCCGCGATGCGGTAGAGAAACTGCGTGACATGTCTCCATTGTGGGATATGTATAAAGAAGGTATTGACTTAGACACGGTCGAGTGGGCGCACCACTAATCTTGCGGTCATCACGTATTCGAGGAAGCTGTCATGGCATATAGTGAAAAAGTTATCGATCATTATGAGAACCCACGTAACGTTGGCTCATTTGACAAAAACGACAAAAATGTAGGTAGCGGCATGGTAGGGGCTCCTGCCTGTGGCGACGTAATGAAACTTCAGATCAAAGTGACTGAAGAAGGCATTATCGAAGATGCTAAGTTCAAAACCTATGGTTGTGGTTCGGCGATTGCATCTAGCTCACTGATTACTGAGTGGGTAAAAGGCAAAACGCTAGACGAAGCTGCGTCAATTAAGAACTCAGCCATTGCTGAAGAACTTGAGCTACCACCGGTAAAAGTGCACTGTTCTATTTTGGCGGAAGACGCGATTAAAGCAGCAGTGAGCGATTACAAAAAGAAACATCAAGAGCAAAATTAATTCCTAAGGGTTGTTGTATGGCCATAACGATTACTGAGGCGGCAGCACATCGCGTCGCTACTTTCCTAGAAAATAGAGGAAAAGGCATCGGCCTGAGGCTAGGAGTCCGGACTTCAGGCTGTTCAGGTATGGCCTATATCCTGGAGTTCGTTGACGAGCTTGATGAAGGCGATCAAATCTTTGAAGAAAAAGGTGTCAAAATTATTGTTGATGCCAAGAGCTTGGTTTACCTCGATGGTACTGAGTTGGATTTCGCCAAAGAAGGCCTCAATGAAGGCTTCCAGTTCAATAACCCTAACGTATCCAGTGAATGCGGTTGTGGTGAAAGCTTCAACGTATAATCGCTGAACTTACTGAACCTGATCGCGGCCATTTGGCTGTTATCAGGTTTAGTCCTTTATAGTTTCAGTATTTACAGATACCCACGCGATATGAACCATTTCGAACTTTTTGGCTTACCTTTCCAGTTTCAGCTGGACGGTAGCCTTCTCGCCACTCAGTTTCGTGAGTTGCAGCGTCGATTTCATCCTGATAACTTTGCCACGGCTTCTGAGCGAGATCGCTTGATGTCAGTGCAAAAAGCCGCTCAGATTAATGACGCATACCAAATTCTGAAAAATCCTATTTCTCGTGCTGAATATATGCTCTCGGAACGCGAGATGGACATTCGTGGCGAGCAAAAAACGCTGCAGGATCCTAGCTTCTTAATGCAACAGATGGAATTGCGAGAGGCGCTAGAGGAGATCCCTGATGCCCCCGATCCTGATGCCGCCTTGATTGATTTTGAGCAGCAGGTATTAGCCCTTTATAAAACACAGCTGGCGGAACTGGAGCAATTACTGCTCGATGAACGCTGGGAAACCGCGGCGGATGCCGTGCGCAAGCTAAAGTTTATTGTTAAGCTGCGTACTGAAGTTGAGCGTCTGGAAGAGAGCTTGCTTGACTAATTTATTCCGATCTCGGTATTAACCTTACAGGAACGACAATGGCATTGTTACAGATTGCTGAACCTGGTCAAAGCGCCGCCCCGCATCAACATAAATTGGCGGTCGGTATTGATTTAGGAACCACTAATTCCCTCGTGGCTGCTGTGCGCAGCGGCGTCCCTGAAACCCTAAAGGATGATCAGGGGAACGCGATTTTGCCGTCAGCGGTATACTATGGTGAGTCTGGAGTGGTTGTTGGCCGTCAGGCCCGTGATATCGCCCAGCAAGATCCGGCTAATAGTATTATTTCTGTCAAGCGAATGATGGGGCGATCTTTGGCTGATATCCAGCAACGCTATCCACAAATGCCTTATCAGTTTGAAGCAACAGATAATGGTCTGCCACAGTTTCTAACCCATGAGGGTAAGGTGAACCCGGTTCAGGTCTCTGCTGAAATATTGAAAACCCTTAACCAGCGAGCTCAGGCGACATTGGGTGGGGAGCTGGAAGGGGTGGTGATCACCGTACCTGCCTATTTTGATGATGCTCAGCGCGCCGGTACGAAAGATGCGGCTAAACTGGCAAATCTTAATGTACTGCGCCTACTCAATGAACCGACAGCGGCTGCGATAGCATATGGTCTAGACTCTGGTCAGGAAGGCGTGATTGCTGTTTATGATCTGGGTGGTGGTACGTTTGATATTTCCATTCTGCGTCTGTCTAAAGGGGTGTTTGAAGTGCTGGCCACCGGAGGCGATTCAGCCCTGGGCGGTGATGACTTTGACCATCTACTTGCTGACTGGATTGCAGAGCAAGCTGGTTTTACGGGCGATCGTAGTGCGCAGCAATACCGAGTGCTACAAGACGTTGCTCAAGCAACCAAAGAAGCCCTTTCGGGAGCGCATGATGTCGAGATCGACGTTTTGGGCTGGCAGGGAAGTGTGACCCGTGAGCAATTGGATGCACTGATACAGCCGTTAGTGAAAAAAACCTTGTTGTCGTGTCGCCGCGCATTGAAAGATGCTGATGTTAGTACGGATGAAGTGATTGAAGTGGTTATGGTCGGTGGCTCGACACGTGTTCCTTTGGTTCGCGAAATGGTAGGTAATTATTTTGGTCAACAACCATTAACATCGATTGACCCGGATCAAGTGGTCGCGATTGGCGCAGCGATTCAGGCTGATATTTTAGCGGGAAATAAACCCGATTCTGACATGTTGCTGCTGGATGTGATCCCATTATCCTTGGGGATCGAAACCATGGGTGGGATGATAGAAAAAATCATTCCGCGCAATACGACCATCCCTGTTGCTCGCGCACAGGAATTCACTACGTTTAAAGATGGCCAGACTGCAATGTCTGTCCATATTGTACAAGGTGAACGAGAGATGGTAAGTGACTGCCGTTCGCTGGCGCGTTTTACCCTGCGTGGCATTCCAGCAATGGCTGCGGGTGCTGCACATATTCGTGTTACTTATCAAGTGGATGCAGACGGCTTGCTGTCTGTGACTGCGATGGAGAAAAGCAGCGAAGTACAGTCAACGATTCAGGTTAAGCCATCCTATGGCCTGACCGATGATGAAATCGCGACGATGATCCGCGATTCAATGACTTTCGCCCAGGATGACAAAGACGCCCGCGCACTTGCCGAGCAACAAGTGGAGGCGGACCGTGTTCTGGAAGGGTTGATCGCTGCACTGGCTCAAGATGGCGAGACCTTATTGAGCATAGAAGAGCGAGAGCAACTGGAAGCCGTAATGATGGAACTGGTTCAATTACGTCAGGGGACGAATCCTAACGCGATTGAGGCTGGTATTAAAAAAACAGATAAAGCGAGTCAGGAATTTGCATCCCGTCGAATGGATAAATCTATTCGCCAGGCTCTGGCTGGCCAGTCGATTGATGAGGTTTAGGCATGCCCAAAATTGTAGTACTACCCCACGAAGAACTTTGCCCGGAAGGGGCGGTGCTGGACGCACAAGAAGGCGAAACGATTCTCGATGTGGCACTGCGCAATGGCATTGAGATTGAACATGCCTGTGAAAAATCCTGTGCCTGTACGACCTGTCACTGTATTGTGCGAGAAGGTTTCGATTCGTTGAATGAGAGTGATGAACTGGAAGACGATATGCTGGATAAAGCTTGGGGTTTAGAACCAGAGTCTCGTCTAAGTTGTCAGGCTAAGGTCGCAGATGAAGATTTAGTGGTAGAAATCCCGAAATATACCCTAAATTTGGCTTCTGAAGGTCACTAAAGAGTCACCCATACCTGCTGGTAGATCATTGCCAGCAGGTTTAGCTAGACTGGTTATATCAATTTCGTTTTTGACCACAGAGGATAAGAGAATGGGCTTGAAGTGGATTGACTCGCGAGAGTTGGCTATTGAACTGTCTGAACGCTATCCGGATGTTGATCCTGTCACCGTGCGTTTTACCGATTTACGTGATTGGATCCTTGAACTGGCCGATTTTGATGATGACCCTGAGCATTGCAGTGAACGGGTGCTTGAAGCGGTACAAATGTACTGGATTGAAGAGGCCGACTAAGCCAATTTATTGTCGAATTCTTCGACGAGATAGCATTTCTAAGATCTCCCCACCTTGCGGATTATCCTCTATTGCTTCACTTTCGGCTGCTGTGAATGGCGGCTTTCTCTCCTCTTTTTGTAAAAAATTGTGCGTATTTTTATAAATCTGCCACAGTAATAAAAATGCTGCTAATTGGCGCAAAATCGAAATATTAAACTCTGTTTCTGCGATTAATTCTGGTTTACTAACCTAGTAATAGTCAAATCATCCCATTACCCCCTTGTAATACATGAATGTGCCCCCATACAAACTGTTATAGACAGTAATGGTGATGTCATTAATTTGTTGCCTGATAGTGTTGGTAAAAAACTATTAGGCGTTAGAATATGTTAATTTTGATTTTTGTTACTCACTGCAGAGCAGGGGCAACAGGCAATCCAAGGAGTCGTATATGTCTGCCAAAATGATCGTTTCTTTATCTCGGGAAGCCGCAAGTGAAAAGTGGGGAGCTAATGCCTTGGTAACCTTTCAAGCGGAAGGGGCGGTGATTCACCTGACAGATGAAAATGTTTTGGCCGCTATTCAGCGTGCTGGACGTAAACTCGATAGTCAAGGCATCAAACAGGTTCAGCTAATCGGGGATAGTTGGGATCTGGAAGCGACATGGGCTTTTATTCAGGGACATCGTAACGCTAAACCTGGCAATACTGTTGCTTGGCCGACATTACCCGAGTTGGACGAGGTCGAGTTACAGGCTCGTCTTATGGCGACGAATTGGGTGCGCGATATTATCAACCAGTCTGCTGAGGTCGTACGTCCTTCTCAGCTTGCTGCACGGGCTGGTGAATTTATCAAATCGCTTGCTCCAGAGAGTGTGACTTACAAAATCGTCAAAGGTAATGATCTCCTTGATGAGGGTTGGAACGGTATTTATACGGTTGGCCGTGGCTCAGAGCGATCACCGGCGATGCTTCGCCTTGACTTCAATCCTACCGGTAATCCAGATGCGCCCGTGCATACCTGCTTGGTCGGTAAGGGGATCACGTTTGATTCTGGTGGTTATAGCCTAAAACCGTCAGCAGGCATGACGGCAATGAAGGCTGATATGGGTGGCTCCGCGATGGTGACGGGGGCGTTGGCTCTGGCAATTGCGCGTGGTACCAACAAGCGGATCAAGCTGATCCTGTGTTGTGCAGAGAATATGGTATCAGGCCGAGCTTTTAAATTGGGTGATATCATTACTTATAAGAATGGCAAAACGGTTGAGATCCTCAATACGGATGCGGAAGGGCGCTTGGTGCTTGCTGATGGCTTAATTTATGCCAGCGCACAGCACCCTGAATTGATCATTGATTGTGCAACGCTGACAGGGTCGGCCAAAAATGCATTGGGAAATGATTATCACGCGCTGTTTAGTTTCGATCATATGCTGGCTCAAAAAGCCCTGATGGCAGCCAATGAAGAGCATGAAGGCCTGTGGCCGTTGCCGTTAGCGCAAGATCACCGAACCATGATGCCATCGTCATTTGCGGATCTGGCAAATATTTCACAAGGTGACTTTACGCCGGGCGCTAGTACCGCCGCTGCTTTCCTCTCTTACTTCGTTGAGGATTATCAGTCTGGCTGGATGCATATCGATGCCAGCGGAACATACCGCAAATCGGCCAGTGACAAGTGGGCGGCTGGTGCCACGGGGATGGGGGTACGTACACTCGCAAATATTCTCTGTGATCACGAAGACTAAGGAAGGAGTATGTTGAGGATTTCGTTATCTGCCAGCAGTGATACTGGGGTGTGGGGAGAAAATGCCCTGCTGTCATATCAAGCAGAGGAGGCAGTGATTCACTACTGTGGTGATTACCCCTTGCGCCGTATTCAGCAAGCTGCTCGACAGCTTCAGTCCCAAGGGGTTGAAAATATCAGCCTTGAAGGAGAGGGGTGGAGTTATGAGCGTCAATGGGCGTTTTATTGTGGTTTTGCTTCAACCAATGGCCATGGCGCACTGCGCTGGGCATCGATTGACGAAGATGAACTGGAGCTGCTGAATGCTCGTCGTCGTTGTGCTGACTGGTTGCGTAATGTGGTTAATGCGACACCTGAAGAGATGTACCCTCAACAACTGGCTGATGCAGCAGTATCATTTTTGACTGATATCGCTGGTGAGGCGATCAGCGCTGAAATGGTTGTGGGTGATGCTCTGCTAGAGCAGGGCTGGATAGGCATTCATAGTGTCGGTCGAGCCAGTCATCGTCCTCCGGTCATGCTGACGATTGATTATAACCCTACAGGTGATAAGGATGCCCCTGTGGCTGCCTGCTTAGTCGGTAAGGGTATTACCTTTGATTCTGGCGGCTACAGTCTCAAATCCAGTGTCGGCATGGTCACGATGAAATGTGATATGGGTGGTGCCGCAACCGTAACGGCAGCACTAGGTTATGCGATAGAGCAAGGTTTGAGTCAGCGTGTGACGTTGATCTTGTGTTGTGCTGAAAACTTAATTGCTGGAAACGCCTATAAGTTGGGTGATGTGCTAACTTACAAGAATGGCCTGACAGTGGAAATTGTAAATACGGATGCTGAAGGACGCTTAGTATTGGCTGATGGGCTGATTGCCGCCAGTGAAACCAAAGCGCCGCTGATCATTGATGCCGCAACGTTAACTGGGGCAGCAATGATGGCCGTAGGAACCGATTACAATGCGCTATTTAGTCTGGATCAAGACCTGCTATTCAATGCACAACGGTTATCCGATTTAGTGAATGAGCCAGCCTGGCCATTACCATTAGAGAAGTGGCACCAATCCAATTGTCCGTCATATTATGCAGATACGGCAAATAGTCGAACGCAGAAAGGAGGCGGTATGGCAGGGGCATCCAATGCTGCAGCTTTCTTGTCCCGCTTTGTTGATACTAAACATAGCCGTTGGTTACACATTGATTTGGCTGCGTGTTTCCGAGATAGCGCAGATAGTCGCTGGTCAGCGGGCGCAACAGGGTTAGGGGTTGCTAATATTGCAGCGCTGTTACTGTAGCGCGGTAACAAATATTTGTCAGAGGAGGCAGCATAAGGATGTTGTTGATCCTCCTTAAGTCCAGGTAAGTTGATTCAAAAGGATATTATAATAATGACTATAGAAAGAACGTTCTCAATCGTAAAACCAGACGCGGTAAAACGTAACTTGATCGGAGCGATTTATCAGCGTATCGAGAGTGCCGGATTGAAAGTGGTTGCGGCAAAAATGATCCACATGGATAGCACAAAAGCGCAAGGTTTTTATGCTGAGCATGATGGTAAGCCTTTCTTTGATGAGCTGGTGGCATTTATGACGTCAGGGCCGGTAATGGTTCAGGTACTCGAAGGGGAAAATGCGATTGCTCGTTATCGTGAGCTAATGGGAAAAACCAATCCTGAAGACGCGGCCTGTGGCACCTTACGTGCTGATTATGCGTTAAGTTTACGTCATAACTCTGTTCATGGTGCTGATAGTCCAATATCGGCTGCGCGTGAAATTGCCTATTTCTTCGCTGACGATGAGCTTCACCCGCGAGATTGAGGCTGACACTGTCTAATCTTGAGTGCGATAACGGGAAGCAAAGGCTTCCCGTTTTATTTTACGCAGTTAGCTAACGAAAAGGGCGGGCGGTTAACTGGTGGAAAGTCAAAGGCAAAGCCTGTACAATTTCGCGCCTTAAAACCAAACTGAATATCATGCGTATTGGTGCATGGGTGTTTGGTGGCTAAAGGTCCTGTCGTATACGCCCATTGGGTTGTGTATCTAAGGCACAGATAACGTCACGTAATTTATAGAGGCAACAACCGATGACAACTGTTAAAACGAATCTGCTGGATTTTGATCGCAAGGGGCTACGTAAGTATTTTGCCGATGAACTGGGTGAAAAAGCCTTCCGTGCCGATCAGCTGATGAAGTGGATTTACCATTTCGGTTGTGATGACTTCGATCAGATGACTAACATCAACAAGAAGTTACGTGAAAAACTGAAACAAGTAGCAGAAATTCGTGCGCCATATGTATCAGAAGCGCAGTACTCGTCAGATGGTACAATTAAATGGGCGATGCGCGTTGGTGATCAGGATGTTGAGACCGTTTACATTCCCGATGAAGATCGAGCAACCTTGTGTGTGTCGTCTCAGGTAGGCTGTGCGCTTGAGTGTAAATTCTGCTCAACGGCGCAACAAGGGTTTAATCGTAACTTGCGAGTGTCTGAGATCATTGGTCAGGTTTGGCGTGCGGCCAAAGAAATTGGCATCGAAAAAGAAACAGGTCGTCGCCCTATTACCAACGTGGTAATGATGGGCATGGGCGAGCCACTTCTTAATATGAAAAACTTGGTTCCAGCGCTGGAAATCATGCTTGATGATCTGGGTTTTGGTTTGTCAAAGCGTCGCGTGACAGTCTCTACCTCTGGTGTGGTGTCAGGCTTGGATCAGATGACAGATAATGGCATTGATGTGGCGCTGGCTATTTCGCTGCATGCGCCAACTGATGAGCTACGCTCTCAGATTATGCCGATCAATAACCGCTGGAATATTGCTGATTTCCTTGCATCAGTGGATCGTTATATCGCCACATCAAATGCGAATCGCGGTCGAGTGACAGTGGAGTACGTGCTGCTTGATCATGTCAATGATGATATGGACCATGCACGACAATTGGCGGTATTATTGAAAAACACGCCAGCCAAGATCAACTTGATCCCATTCAACCCTTATCCGGGCTCACCGTATAAAAAACCAAGTAATTCACGCATTGATCGTTTTATGAAAACATTGATGGAGTATGATTTTACTGTAACGATTCGAAAGACTCGTGGAGATGATATTGATGCGGCTTGCGGACAATTGGTTGGTGATGTGATTGATCGCACGAAACGAACTCAAGCTAAGCTTCAAAATGGTGAACAAATCCCGGTAAAATCAGTCTAAAAGACGACTCCCAGCTAAGCAGAGGTTGGTTTCGCTGGGCATTAATATGGATGTTGATGCGGAGTAAGCATGGCACGATGGATGATGTACCCATTATTGTGTAGTCTAGTGGTCGGCTGTGTTACGGTCGATCAAATGGGCAGCATTAATCAGGGTGTAGACAAAATTGAGGCCTCAGAGGCTCGTATTTCTTTAGGACTTACGTATCTGGAAAAAGGTCAATGGCAGCGGGCGCGTGAAAATTTGGAAATGGCATTAGATTATGCGCCAAAATATTATCGCGCACAGAATGCGATGGCCTATTATTATCAGCGGGTTGATGAACCTGATGCCGCTGAGGCTCTTTATCGCAAAGCGCTCCGAGATTCACCGAAAAACGGTGATGTACGAAACAACTATGGTGTTTTTCTGTGTAGTCAGCAACGTTACGACGAGGCTATCGCTGCATTTGAAGATGCCATTAAGCAACCTTATTATTATCTGACATCGGCCAGTTATGAGAATGCAGCGCTGTGCAGCCTTAAGCAAGGCAGTAAGCCTGAAGCAAAGGGATTCTTTGAGAAGGCCCTTTCTTATGACCCATACCGGCCAAAGTCAATGTTGCAGCTGTCGCAAATGGACATAGAAGCGAATAATCTAAAAGAAGCTCGCGTCAGACTGTTTAAATTTAATAAGAGATACGGGTATAAGCCAGACAGCCTATGGCTGTTGATCCAGCTTGAACATCAATTGGGCAGAGATAGCCTGGTTGCTAAATATGCTGGTATCTTGCAAGAGCAGTTCCCGGACTCCAAGCAATATCAAAATTATCTAGCCAATGAATACTGAACAGAACGAAGAACGATCAACAGAAGACGTCCATCTTCCAGGGGATATGCTGCGTCAGGCTCGTGAGAAGCTAGGCTATTCTCAGAAAGATGTTGCTAGCCGATTGAGACTTCGCCAGTCGGTAGTGAATGACATCGAAAACAATAATTTCGAGGAGACACAACTGGCCACGTTTACCCGTGGTTATGTGCGATCCTATGCCAAATTTGTCGGTCTTGACGAAAACGAGGTTTTGGTCAAGCTGGATTTTCATGGTCATGCCCAGCCTCAAGAGCAGGAAATGCAGAGCTTTTCGCGACGCACCAAGCGGGAGGCACATGATAGCCGTATTATGCGTCTGACATGGGCGTTAGCGGCAGTGTTTATTGGCGTCACCGGGGTGTGGTGGTGGCAGAGCCTGCAAATTGCACCGGATGCTGAACTGGCGGTACCGACCAGTCAGCAGACTCCACCATTGGATGAGTCGCTCGCCAATGCAGGCCGTGATAACACGGTAGCACTAACTCCGAATACTTCGAATGGGAATCCAGAGCTGGCCGTTCATTCGACAGCGGAGCCTGTTACCGAATCTAATACCACCATTGATGTTGCTGCTGAACCACAAGCTCATTTTGATGATAGCTTTACTGCCCCAGAAAACGTGGCAGCTAAAGAGGTTGCAAGCAATGCAGCAAACCCAGAGATGGCGGCTGAGCCCGAGACAGATGTTGCTGCTGAAGATGCAGCGGCTGTTGTCGCCTCAGATCTAGAGCTGACTTTCTCCGGTGATTGCTGGATTGATGTCCGCGATGCGACCGGCAAGCATCTTGATACGGGTATTAAGAAGGCTGGTGATGTTTTGAAACTGGATGGCGATGCGCCATTCAGAGTTGTGCTGGGTGCACCTGGCGTGGTTACAATGAGTTATCAAGGCAAGCCCGTTGATCTGAGCCAATATCCAGCTGGTAAAGTGGCGCGTCTGAAACTGCCGCAGTAAACAGAGTAAATGTAATGCATAACGAGTCTCCCATTATACGCCGCGAATCTACTCGCATTTATGTCGGCAATGTTCCCATTGGCGATGGTGCGCCGATTGCCGTACAGTCTATGACTAACACACGCACAACTGATGTTGCTGCGACGGTTGCGCAAATTAAGGCATTGGAAAAAGTCGGTGCTGATATTGTACGTGTTTCAGTACCCACCATGGATGCGGCGGAAGCATTTAAGCTGATTAAGCAGCAAGTTAATGTGCCGCTGGTGGCTGATATTCACTTTGACTACCGTATCGCCCTACAGGTTGCGGAGTACGGTGTAGATTGCTTACGCATTAATCCGGGTAATATTGGTCGAGAGGATCGTATTCGTGCGGTGGTTGATTGTGCCCGTGATAAGAACATTCCGATCCGCATTGGTGTTAATGGCGGTTCGTTGGAAAAAGACATTCAGCAAAAATACGGTGAGCCAACGCCTGCTGCATTGGTAGAATCTGCTATGCGCCATGTTGATATCCTTGACCGCCTCAACTTTGACCAGTTTAAAGTGAGCGTAAAAGCGTCGGATGTTTTTTTAGCGGTAGAATCTTATCGCCAGTTAGCACGACAGATTAAGCAGCCACTGCACCTTGGTATCACCGAGGCGGGTGGCGCACGTGCGGGCGCGGTTAAATCTGCGGTTGGGCTTGGCATGCTGTTGGCCGAAGGTATTGGTGATACGTTGCGCGTCTCACTGGCTGCTGATCCGGTTGAAGAGATCAAAGTGGGTTTTGATATTTTAAAATCTCTGCGTATCCGTTCTCGCGGCATTAATTTCATTGCTTGCCCGACGTGCTCTCGTCAGGAATTTGATGTTATTAGTACGGTGAATGAACTTGAGCAGCGACTTGAAGATATCACCTTACCCATGGATGTTTCTGTGATTGGCTGTGTTGTGAACGGCCCCGGTGAAGCTGAAGTCTCCCATTTGGGCATTGCAGGTGGAAATCGCAAAAGTGCGTTCTATGAAGACGGTATCCGTCAGAAAGAGCGCTTTGATAACGACAATGTTATTGATCAGCTGGAAGCCAAAATCCGAGCGAAAGCAGCAATGTTAGATACTAACAATCGTATTGACGTGACAGAAAAATAACAAAATAGTGGTGGATTGCGCCTGAAATTATTCGGCGTAGTTCACTCTTTGCGTTATAACCTATATATTCAACTCCATTCCCCATCGGTTAACGAGAATAAACGTGGCGAAACAAATTCAAGCAATTCGAGGCATGAACGACTGCCTACCAACGCAATCTCCACTTTGGCAAAAAGTGGAAGGTACCATTAAACAAGTAGTAAGCGCATACGGTTACAGTGAAGTCCGGATGCCAATCGTAGAATCGACACATTTGTTTAGTCGGGCAATCGGTGAAGTTACGGATGTTGTTGAAAAGGAAATGTATACCTTTGAAGACCGTAACGGCGACAGTTTATCACTACGCCCTGAAGGTACGGCGGGCTGTGTACGTAACGGTATCGAGAACGGCCTATTGTACAATCAGGAGCAGCGCCTGTGGTACACCGGCCCAATGTTCCGTCATGAACGTCCACAGAAAGGGCGATACCGCCAATTCCACCAGTTTGGTGTGGAAGTATTTGGCTTAAACGGTCCGGACGTAGACGCCGAGCTTATTATGATGACTGCGCGTATGTGGCGTCAGCTAGGCATTGATAAGCACGTTCGTCTGGAGCTGAACTCAATTGGCTCGCTAGCGGCACGTGCCACGTACCGTGAAGCGTTAATTGCTTTCCTTGAGCAGCATCTTGATATTTTAGATGAAGACTGCAAGCGTCGAATGTACACCAACCCGTTGCGTGTCCTTGATACCAAGAATGCAGCAGTGCAAGAGATCCTAGTGGATGCACCTAAACTATCAGAATACTTGGATGAAGAATCCAAACAACATTTTGCTGGATTATGTGAACTATTAGACGCTGCTGGCATCGAATACCAAGTAAATGAACGCCTTGTACGTGGTTTAGATTATTATAACCGTACTGTATTTGAGTGGATCACTGAAAGCTTAGGTGCGCAGGGTACCGTTTGTGGCGGCGGCCGTTATGACGGTTTGGTTGAACAGCTAGGCGGTAAAGCGACACCAGCAGTTGGTTTTGCAATGGGTCTTGAGCGTTTGGTGCTCATGATGGAAACCCTTGAGCTGACGGATGTACGTCGTCCTGTTGACGTGTATATTGTAACCGCTGGTGAAGGGACCATGATGGCCGGTATGCAGCTGGCTGAGAAACTACGTGAAGCCGTACCTGAACTTCGTGTGATGAACCACTTTGGTGGTGGTAACTTCAAGAAACAATTTAAACGTGCTGATAACGTCGGCGCGGCAGTTGCACTGGTACTGGGTGAAAATGAAATCGCCGAAAATACCGTGGTAGTTAAAGATCTTCGCGGCGGTGAACAAACCACTATGGCGCAAGACGATGTGGCAGCAAAGCTGGCCGAATTGATTTAAGAGAGGACAGGAAGTGGACGGCAATATCACAGAAGAACAGCAAGTTGAACAGATTAAAGCTTGGTGGAAAGAAAACGGTAAGGCCGTAGTTCTCGGCACTGTGATTGGTCTGGGTGGCTTACTTGGCTGGCGTTATTATCAGTCTGAAGTTCAGTCAGCCAAGGAGCAGGCATCTGATGCGTATACGCAGGTGATCAACGGGCTTGAAGACGGCAATGCGACTGCCGCTGCTGATCTTCAGGCTTTTATTGCGGCGCATGAAAACAGTCAGTATTCAGTACTGGCCGCGCTACAGTTAGCGAAAGTTCAGGTTCAACAAGGTGATCTGGATGCTGCCGCTGAACAACTAAATTGGGCAATCAGTCACACCAAAGATGTGGCGATTCTTCCGCTGGCTCAGACCCATCTTGCGCGTATTTATACCGAGCAGCAAGCCTATGACAAGGCGTTAGCTGAACTGGATAAAGTGACGGCTGAAGGGTGGCAAGCGAAGGTCGCAGAGTTGCGTGGTGATGTATTATTGCAAAAAGGCGATGCTATTGCTGCTCGTGAAGCGTATGTGAGTGCGCAACAGCTAGGTTCATCTCCTGCGTTGCAAATCAAGCTAGACGACTTAGCACAGTAGTAGGGTAATGCGAATGCAGAAGGTGTTGAAGCAAGCTATCTCTGTTGCGTTAGCTGTCAGTATGCTGGCGGGCTGTGCGAGTGACGAAGATACGGTACAGATGGCTCCGTTGCCTGTTGTTGAGAGTAGCTTTACTCCTGTTCAGAGCTGGGATGGTCAGATAGGTAGTGGGATTGATCACTATTTTTCCAAGCTGCGTCCAGCATTGGGTTACGGCAAGTTATTTGTCGCTGATCGTGATGGTGTCGTGAAGGCTCTGGACCCAGAGACGGGAACGGTTATCTGGGAACAGGATCTTGAAACCGATTTTTCAGCTCGACTGGCGGGCGGTATCACTTTGTCTTACGGTAAAGTGTTTATTGGTTCTGAAAATGCCGAGGTCATCGCTCTTGATGAAGAGACGGGAGCATTAAGCTGGCGCGCGGCAGTCGAAGGTGAAGTGCTTTCTAAACCTCTTGTAGACGAAGGGCTGGTGATTGTAAATACCAGCCGTGGTATTTTGCAGGCGTTAGATGCGAATACTGGTGACAGTAAATGGCAGCTAGGCAGTGAAGTACCGACTCTAACCTTACGTGGAGACAGTTCTCCGGTGTCTATCTCTGGTGGTGTTTTCTGGGGGCAGGCAAACGGTCGTCTTGCCGGTGCGATAATGGGTAATGGCCAGTTATTATGGCAGCAACCGATCGCATCACCGAAAGGTGCAACAGAAATTGACCGTCTGGTTGATGTCGATGCAAGCCCTGTGATTGCGGGCGATCGTCTTTACGCGATTGGCTATAATGGTAACTTGGTATCGATTGATTTGCGAACCGGTCAGCCTGCATGGAAACGCAGTTACTCTTCGGCAACGGATTTTGTGATTGAGGGTAATCAGTTATTTCTGATCACCGATCAGGATCATATTGTTGCCGTTGATCCCCGCAGTGGTACTGAGTTGTGGTCTAACAATGCATTAGAGCACCGTTTGCTGAGTGCACCCGCAATCATCGATGGTTATTTGGTGGTTGGTGATAGTGAAGGGTACCTTCACTGGCTTGACCCTGTGAGTGGTGATTTTGTTGCCCAGCAGGAAGTCGGTGGTGATGGTATTGCCGTGCCACCATTGGAGATGCTCGATGGTTATCTAGTCATCACGCGGGATGGGCGTATTAACAAAATGCAAATGCCGTAATATATCGGTATAATACGCACCACTCTAATTTGTCGGCTCCTGCTGTAAATACAGTCAGGGGCCGTTATTGTTATATCCATTCGCGATATTATTGTCGGATGAAGGTCAGAGTTTAGCTCGGCTGGAGGCAAGAATGAATGGTAAAATATGTCAGTAAGACTATGAAAAGTATGAGGTACTTATGATTCCTGTAGTTGCCCTAGTTGGGCGCCCGAACGTGGGTAAATCGACGTTGTTTAACCGTCTTACCCGCACAAGGGATGCGCTGGTAGCTGATTTTCCTGGCCTAACAAGGGATCGTAAATACGGTAGGGCTGAGCTCGAAGAACACGAATTTATTGTGATTGATACCGGTGGTATTGATGGCAGTGAAGAAGGCGTTGAAACAAAAATGGCTGAACAGTCATTAGCCGCGATTGAAGAAGCTGACGTTGTGCTGTTCTTAGTGGATGGTCGTGCTGGTTTGACATCATCAGATGAAGCGATTGCTAAGCATTTACGCAGTCGTGAAAAGCCAACGTTTCTTGTGGTAAACAAAATCGACGGTATCGATGCAGACAGTGCTTGTGCCGATTTCTGGAGCCTAGGCGTTGATGCTATGTATCAAATTGCCGCTTCACAGAACCGTGGTGTAACGGCGTTGATGGAGCGTGCACTCGCGCCTTTCTCTGATGCACTGAATAAAGCGGTTGACGGTGAAGATGGCGAGATGCAGATCGAAGATCTGACCTCGGTAGAAGATATCGAAAAAGCCAATCTGTCAGAAGAAGATGCAGAAGCCGCTTACAAGCGACTACAAGAGCAGCCAATTAAGCTAGCGATTATTGGCCGCCCTAACGTGGGTAAATCCACGCTGACTAACCGTATTTTGGGTGAAGAGCGTGTTGTTGTCTATGATATGCCTGGTACCACCCGTGATTCCATTTACATTCCAATGGAACGTGATGGTCAGGAATATGTTCTGATCGATACTGCTGGTATTCGCCGTCGTAAAAATATGCACCAAGCGGTAGAGAAGTTCTCTGTTATTCAGACGCTAAAAGCGGTTGAAGATGCGAACGTTGTGCTGTTGATCATTGATGCGCGCGAAAATATCTCGGATCAAGACCTTAGCCTATTGGGCTTTGCGCTGAACTCTGGCCGTTCATTGGTCATTGCCGTCAACAAGTGGGATGGTTTGGATAATGACGTTAAAGAGCGTGTGAAATCTGAACTGGATCGTCGCCTAGGTTTCGTTGACTTTGCACGTATCCACTTCATCTCTGCATTGCACGGAACGGGTGTGGGTCACTTGTACGAATCTGTGAAAGAAGCGTATCAGTCTGCGACTAAGCGTATCAGTACGTCGTTGCTAACGCGCATCATGCAAATGGCGCAAGACGATCACCAGCCACCAATGATCCATGGTCGCCGTGTGAAACTGAAATATGCCCACGCAGGTGGTTACAATCCACCAATTATCGTTGTGCATGGTAACCAGGTGAACGAACTACCGGGTTCATACAAGCGTTACTTGATGAACTATTATCGTAAGTCTCTGGAAATGATGGGTACGCCAATCCGTATTCAGTTCCAGAACAGTGAGAACCCATTTGAGACTAAGAAGCAGAAATTGACGATTTCTCAAGAACGTCAGCGTAAGCGTCTGACATCTGCACTGAAAAATCGTTAATCACTGATCACCATTGTTGGACATACTGATCCTAAAGGCATCATGTATGGTAATGACACTGGAATAGAAATCGGAAGCCATGTTGGTTTCCGATTTTTTTTCCACTATATTTAGTTTTTTGTGTAGAAATTGGGAAAGTTATTCCATAGCCGCATAATAAGATTTCAGACCATTTCTGAGAGTTGATTGAGAGTAAAGTGCTATGAGTCATAGAGTCACTTATGAGCATTAGCAATGAAAATAATGCTGCTATGCTTTTATCTGAATAGCTGAGTGCTTCTATATTCATACACTTTATTTTTTCTCTTCTATGTGTTCGTATTATCACGAAACAGATCAGGTCATCATAATGAAAGAAACCAGCCCACACTTTATTCGAAACCTATGCATATCAGGTTTAATGGCCGCCTTACTTGTGGCAGCAGGCTATTTCTATGTACGGCATCAAAATCAGTATCCAAGTACGGATGATGCTTATGTTCATGCCAATATTGTGTATATTGCACCACAAGTTAGCGGCAAAGTGATTGAAACCAATGTTGTGGACTATCAAGCTGTTAATAAAGGGGACTTACTGGTTAAGCTGGATCCCGCGCCTTATCAGGCCAAACTCGATGAAGCACAAGCTGCATACGAATTAGCGACACAAAATAATGAAGCAACGGATGATGCAATTTTAGCGGCTAGTGCCAATGTAAAAACAGCCATGGCTACTTTGGAAGATGCACAAAGCACTTACCGTCGAATTAAAGAGTTAGTCGGTCAAAAATTGCTGCCTCAACAACAACTTGATGATGCAACAGCGAAGCTGTCTAGTGCAGAAAATGGCGTGGAAGCGGCAAGAGCAAACATGTCGCAGTTAATCAAGGCACAAGGGGCGAAAGGTACCGCAGCTCCTGAGGTGAAAAAAGCCGCTGCCGCATTAAGCAGTGCGAGTTTGTCATTATCTTATACCAATATCTTTGCAGATCATGACGGTAGTTTAGGTAAGGTGAGCGTTCATGCAGGCAGTGTCGTGGCACCGGGACAGGCTTTAATGCCATTGGTTGTGGCAAATAGTTTTTGGGTACAAGCTAATTTTAAAGAAGATCAAACGGGGTTATTAAAAGTGGGGATGCCTGCCACTATTGAATTGGATCTTTATCCAGATGTGCAATTTCATGGTGCAGTTGATGCCATTTCTCCGGCCAGTGGCTCCTCTTTCTCATTGTTGCCTCCTGAAAATGCCACAGGTAACTGGGTAAAAGTGCCGCAGCGGTTCCCTGTGCTTATCCGTCTAAATAAAAATCAAGATAGTGCCGCGCATCCACTACGTGTTGGTGCGAGCAGTACCGTTACGGTTGATACTTTAACACTGACGGATGATTCTCAAACGCTAACACAAGGTGAGTGATCATGGCTGAGGTGGCGACCCCAATAGAATCAGCACCAATGGATGACAGTCGTCGTATGTTGGTAACACTGGCCGTGATGCTTTCTGCCATCATGGTGCTGCTCGATATGACCATTGCGAATGTTGCGCTACCTCATATGATGGGGGCACTTGGTGTCACGTCTGAACAGGTGACATGGATTCTGACCTCTTACTCCATGGCTGAGGCGATCTTTATCCCACTTGCGAGCTATTTCGCACTGAAGCTGGGTATTCGCAAGCTATTATTGATTTCTGTTTCTGGATTTATTGTTACGTCAGCACTATGTGGACAAGCCGATTCACTGGCTGAAATGGTGACTTTTCGGATCATGCAAGGTGCGTTTGGTGCATCGGTGATCCCACTGTCACAGTCAATCATGGTGCAGATTTATCCACCATCACAGCGCGGTAAAGCGATGGCATTGTTTAGCGTCGGCGTGTTGTTAGGGCCTATTTTAGGCCCGACATTGGGGGGGATCATTACCGAAAACATGGATTGGCGGTGGATTTTTTACGTTAATCTGCCCGTTGGACTGTTCTGTTTGGCGTTGCTATTTTTCTTCGTGAAAATTGAAGGCAAGGGGGAAACTCGGGTCGACTGGTATTTGGTGACCGCAATGGCTCTGGGCATAGGCTTGCTGCAGATGGTGCTAGATCGTGGTAACGAAGAAGGATGGTTTGAGTCTAATTTGATTTTGTTTGCTGCGGTGATCAGTGCAGTCGCAATGGCCATTTTTATTGCTCGTTCTTTTATTGTTAAAGGCGATATTGCCCCGTTATGGCTATTAAAAGACCGCAATCTTGCGATGTCTTGTTTGGTGATGGCGGGTTTTTCGATGGGCATGTTTGGGATCACCCAGCTGCAGCCTATGATGCTGGAAAAGTTACTGAATTACCCAGTAGAAACCACCGGGTTTGCTATGGCACCCAGAGGATTAACGTCAGCCATTGTGTTACTGGTAATGGCTCGGTTTATGGATAGAATTGACGCGAGATTACTCATTGTAATAGGGCTTTCGCTCAATGCGTTAGGCACCTATTTCATGACACAGTATTCCACTAACATTGATATGTTCTGGATCTTGTTCCCGAGTATTATCCAAGGTGCCGGAATGGGCTTGGTGTTCGCGCCATTGAGTCAGCTCGCTTATGCCACGTTATCGAAAGACGATACTGTGGGCGGTGCGGTAGTGTTTAACTTGTGTCGTACCATTGGTGGTTCATTTGGTATTTCGATCGTAAACACTTATTTTAGTCGGGCCGAACAACGTGAATGGCATGCATTGGGTGGGGATTTGTCATTAACAAATCCAGTCCTCATACAAGCAGCACAGGCACAACATCAACACGTAACCGATCCTAGCTTTTTGGCACAAATTCAAGGTTTACTACTTCAGCAATCAACATTGCTGGCTTTTGTGTATACCTTCGGTTTTTTGATGGTGTCCTATCTGTGTTTAATCCCGTTATTAGCGTTTTTTAAGAAGAAACCACCAGTAGATGATTAATGAGATGGGTAAGCGAGTTAAATTCACTCGTCTGGTGATAGGGTAACCGTCATGATGTTGATGAACTGAGTTATAGCTCGATGTCCTATAATAAATAAAAAAATCGCCGAAAGGCGATTTTTTTTATTTATTATTCAAATGGTTACTTGGTTGTTGAGTCTTGACAGTTTAATTTGACAGAATAGTAAATTTCTCTTGGCTGTAATTTATATAATATCGGATCATAGGGTGTTATTTAGCAGTAGGTAGGTTTTTATCTCGCTAGAAATCCAAATACAGCATATGTAACTTATGCTTTCGGGAAGTGTATTGATAAATATTCTTTTGAAACCAGATCGCTGATCAAGATGGCTTTTAACGTTGATCAGCGGATCCAAGCTTGATCAACGATAGCGATGAGGTGCGTAACTGTTTTTTGAATTAACCGAGATCAAAAATTTATCTTTCCAAGCTACCTCAGGGGAGGCGTTTCGACGAGAATGTACGGACTTGTAATCTAGAGGTAAGTTGGGTACAGACATGGGTTCTATGTGAAATTATCAACATAGGGTCGATGTTATATAACGTGCTCAATCCTCCACCTTTAGGTGATTTGGCGATATTAGATTTAAGGAAGAGACAATGAGTCATAATCTTTGCCCACAATGTAATAGCGAGCTCGCTTGGAAAAATAATCAATATTATTGTGATTTTTGCCAGCATCCAGTGGCTAAAACCGTATTTTGTCCTGATTGCGATACAAAGATGGAGAGGTTACAGGCTTGTGGATCCGCGAGCTATTTTTGTAATTGTTGCAATGAATTGAAATCGAAGAGTCGTATCAAAGTGATCTTTGAGGCAATTTGCTGAGAGCCCGCAATAAAAAACGCCGTAAAAACGGCGTTTTTTACGATGAAGCAATATCAGATCAAGTACCGTTATTCCACGACGATAGAGCGGATTTCACCTTCTGCTAATTTCGTCTGTAGAGTGTCACCCAGTTTCACCTGAGCACAACTTCGGATCACCTGTCCTTTGGCATTACGGGTAATGGAGTAGCCGCGTCCTAATGTTGCCAGTGGGCTGACGGTGTCGAGTTTTTCTGCCGCCATTGCGAGTTTATGACGCGTGTTGAGTAGATATTTATCCATCGCATCCAGGATCATCTGTTGGCGCCGGGCAAGTTGATTCTGTTGGGTCTGAAGGGTACGCACTGGTGAGTACAACGCCAGCTTATAGCGGATACGATCAATATGCTGCTGATGACCTGATAGATGGCGTTGCATGGCTTGTTCTAATCGAGCAGACAGCTCATCAAGCTGCTGTTGCTGTTGATTCAACCGTATTTGCGGGTGTTGTTTATCCAGGCGATGCTGTAATCGTACTGTTAAGGTTTGGCGACCAGTAATATAATGACGCATAGCATGCTGAAGTTGTTGGACTTTCTGGCTTATCTTCTGCGTTTGGTACGTCATGTCCCGACTGATCAACTCAGCAGCTGCAGATGGGGTTGGAGCGCGAACATCTGCGACAAAATCGGCGATAGTGACATCGACTTCATGGCCTACGGCACTGACAATAGGGATCTGGCTGGCGGCAATAGTACGCGCCACAATCTCTTCATTGAATGCCCATAAATCTTCCAGTGAACCGCCCCCTCGCCCCACGATCAGTACATCACATTCCTGACGCGCGTTGGCTCGGCCAATGGCTTGGGCGATAGATATCGCAGCTCCATCGCCTTGGACCATTGTCGGGTAAATGACGACCGGTAGACTCGGATCTCGGCGCTGTAACACATTCAGAATATCATGCAATGCTGCGCCAGTTTTAGACGTGATGATACCAACCCGTTGTGGTTGCTCTGGGAGGGGGCTTTTTAGTGATTGGGCAAACAGGCCTTCAGCGGCCAGTGACATTTTGAGTTGCTCAAATTGCTGTTGCAAGCGGCCATCACCTTCAGGCTGCATACTTTCGATGATCAGCTGGTAGTCCCCGCGGGGCTCATACAAGGATAAGCGTGCTTTAACTAAGACTTGAGCACCATTGGCAGGCTTAAACGTAACATGACGATTGCTGCCTTTGAACATGGCGCATTTTACCTGAGCGCGTGAATCCTTCAGGGTAAAATACCAATGACCTGAAACTGGCATTGAGAAATTAGACAGCTCACCGATCAACCATACAACCCCCATCTCATTTTCAAGAACGAGGCGAACCTGAGCATTGAGACTGGAAACGGTATAGATACGATCGTTTGATTGGGTCTGTTGAGCAAATAGCGTCACGAGACAAGTTACCTGTTTTTGGCGGCGAGAAAGTGTGGCGTGCAGTGCTTTATAGGGGAAAATCCAAAGCCTAGGCGGATCTTTGGACAGATCTTGGTCGTAAAGCACTGACCGTAGCACCGGAAACTTAACCGAAATATACTACACAGCAAGTAAAAAATGTCAATAAAAAAATATAAAAAATTACTGGCCAAACGATTGCACCCTACGTATAATTCGTTCGCAATATTTTATCCTTCTTTAAACCACTACTTAGTGTGAGATATTGCAATGTTACGAATCAAACAAGAAGCTTTGACTTTCGATGATGTTCTACTAGTTCCTGCCCATTCTACTGTACTGCCTAACACTGCCGATCTACGCACTCGCCTGACGAAAGATATTACGCTAAACATTCCTATGGTTTCAGCCTCAATGGATACTGTTACTGAAGGCCGTCTGGCTATCGCCCTTGCTCAAGAAGGCGGTATTGGTTTTATTCACAAGAACATGTCAATTGAGCAGCAAGCCAATGAAGTTCGCATGGTGAAAAAGTTCGAAGCTGGGGTGGTTTCAGAGCCTGTTACCGTTAAACCGTATAACACCATTGAAGACGTTAAGCGTCTAACAATTGAGAACGGTTTTGCGGGCTACCCAGTTATTTCTGATAACAATGAGCTAGTCGGTATTATCACCGGTCGTGATGTGCGTTTTGTGACAGACCTTTCATTGACGGTTGATCAGGTGATGACACCAAAAGACAAATTGGCTTCAGCCAAAGAAGGTGCATCACGTGAAGAAGTAGAAGCTATCATGCAACAGCACCGTGTTGAGAAAGTGCTACTTGTGAATGATGATTTCCAGCTTCGTGGCATGATCACTGCAAAAGACTTCCAAAAAGCAGAGCGTAAGCCAAATGCATGTAAAGATGACCGCGGTCGTCTACGTGTTGGTGCAGCCGTTGGTGCGGGTGCTGGCAACGAAGAACGCGTTGCTGCATTGGTTGAAGCTGGCGTTGACGTACTGCTTATCGACTCTTCGCACGGTCACTCTGAGGGTGTATTGCAACGTATTCGTGAAACCCGTGCTGCATTCCCTAACTTACCAATTGTTGGTGGTAATGTTGCAACTGCAGAAGGTGCCCGTGCACTTATCGACGCAGGTGTAAGCACTGTGAAGGTAGGTATCGGCCCTGGTTCTATCTGTACCACTCGTATCGTAACCGGTGTGGGCGTACCTCAAGTTACCGCGATTGCTGATGCCGTTGCTGTTGCCGATCAGTTCGGTATTCCGGTTATTGCCGATGGTGGTATTCGCTATTCTGGTGATATGTGTAAAGCCATTGCGGCAGGTGCATCTTGCGTCATGGTTGGTTCAATGTTCGCGGGTACCGAAGAAGCACCAGGCGAAGTTGAACTGTATCAAGGCCGTTCATACAAGTCTTACCGAGGTATGGGCTCATTGGGTGCAATGTCTAAAGGCTCTTCTGACCGTTATTTCCAAACCGATAATGCTGCTGACAAACTGGTTCCTGAAGGTATCGAAGGCCGTGTTGCTTATAAGGGCCTGATGAAAGAAATCGTTCATCAGCAAATGGGCGGTCTGCGCTCAAGCATGGGATTGACAGGTTCTGCAACCATTGAAGATTTACGTACCAAAGCTGAGTTTGTACGTATTTCTGGTGCTGGCATGAAAGAGTCACACGTTCACGATGTGACCATAACTAAAGAAGCACCAAACTACCGTTTGGGTTAATTTTCGACAGCCGCATTTGCGATTGACGAAAACGTTTGCCTAAACGGGAAACTTGTATAAGATCGGGGGCGTTTTAGATGCCCCCACATTTCAATTATTTTGAGACAGCTCGATAATGACCACGACCACAAATATTCATGACCAACGTATCCTTATCTTAGACTTTGGTTCTCAGTACACTCAGTTGATTGCACGCCGTATTCGTGAAATTGGTGTTTACTGTGAGCTATGGAGCTGGGACGTTGATGAAGCCGATATCCGTGACTTTAATCCAAACGGTATTATCCTTTCAGGTGGTCCGGAAAGTGTGACTGAAGAAGGTTCACCACGTGCCCCGCAATATGTGTTTGAAGCGGGCGTGCCAGTATTTGGTGTGTGTTACGGCATGCAAACCATGGCTGAGCAGCTAGGCGGCAAAGTGGCCGGTTCGACCGAGCGTGAGTTCGGCTATGCGCAGGTTAATATTGTTGAGCCAACGTCTTTCTTTGAAAATATTGAAGATGCGATTGCTGAAGATGGCACAGCCATGTTGGATGTATGGATGAGCCATGGTGATAAAGTGGTTGAGATCCCATCTGACTTCGTAAAAGTTGCTGAAACAGAAACCTGTCCTTATGCGGCAATGGCCAATGAAGAGAAGCATTTCTACGGCGTACAGTTCCACCCTGAAGTAACGCACACGCGTCAGGGCATGCGTATTATTGAGAATTTTGTTCTGAATATCTGTGGTTGTGAAAAGCTATGGACATCTGCCAACATCATTGATGACGCGATTGCACGTATCAAAGAGCAGGTAGGTGATGACGAAGTGATCCTTGGCCTGTCAGGTGGTGTGGACTCATCTGTTGTCGCAATGCTGATCCACCGCGCGATTGGTGACAAGCTAACGTGTGTGTTTGTTGATAATGGTCTGCTTCGTTTGAACGAAGGTGAGCAAGTCATGGATATGTTCGGTGATCATTTTGGTCTGAACATCGTGCATGTTAAAGCAGAAGATCGTTTCCTTACCGCATTGGCTGGTGTTGATGAGCCAGAAGCAAAGCGTAAAATTATTGGTCACGTATTTGTCGATATCTTTGATGAGGAATCTAAGAAGCTATCGAGTGCTAAGTGGTTAGCACAAGGTACAATTTACCCAGATGTGATTGAATCTGCCGCGTCAAAAACAGGTAAAGCGCATGTGATCAAATCTCACCATAATGTTGGCGGTCTGCCGGATGATATGGAAATGGGTTTGGTTGAGCCATTACGTGAACTGTTTAAAGATGAAGTGCGTAAGATTGGCCTAGAACTTGGCTTGCCTTACAACATGCTTTACCGCCACCCGTTCCCAGGTCCAGGCCTAGGTGTACGAGTGCTGGGTGAAGTGAAGAAAGAATACTGTGATTTGCTGCGCCGTGCGGATGCCATCTTCATCGAAGAGCTGCACAAAGCCGATCTTTACAACAAAGTGTCACAAGCATTTACTGTGTTCCTGCCAGTTCGCTCTGTTGGTGTAATGGGCGATGGTCGTAAATATGATTGGGTTGTATCGCTACGTGCGGTAGAAACCATTGACTTCATGACCGCGCATTGGGCACATCTGCCTTACGACTTCCTGGGTAAGGTATCTAACCGCATCATCAACGAAGTGGATGGTATTTCTCGCGTGGTATATGACGTATCAGGCAAGCCACCAGCAACGATCGAGTGGGAATAAGATTAGGCTAGGCCTAACACCTAACGTATTGTAGTTTAAATATAAGCCTTGATAGGTTCCACATTGTGGTGACTATCAAGGCTTTGTTGTCTCTGAGGTTTTCTGATGTGTATGTTGTTATTTCTCACGGTATAACCGTTAGTTAATATATTGAAGAGGTGCCTTTTTTTTGCATTATGGTCGTTCTTCCAGAAAGGGGTAGTGCTAACTTTTTAGCATATTTGGCTACTGGTCGTTTTTGTTTGCCTGTGTATAAGCTGCTTTTTGTGCTTTTTAATTATATTTCATGCTTGTTGCTGCGTTTGTTTCAAAAGGTTTTGTGTTTGTTGGGTTGATGTTTCGTATTAATATTTTCTTACAATGTATGATAGTGGTTTTTTGTTATTAGTTAGCAGATCGTGCGTTTTTTGTTGGTGTTTTTATTACAATCCTTGGCGGTATTTTCTCTAGTGAGAAATCAGATTGACTGGCGATAAAATCACAACATAGCGCCGCAAACTAACAACATCAATTATCCCCATGGAGTTCCCATGAGTAATCAAGCAGTAAAACAGGCACCAGACGCGCCATCGAGTACGATGGACAAATTTCTGAACGGCATTGAACGTGTCGGTAACAAAATTCCAGACCCAGCTCTTTTATTCTTTTGGGGATTGGTCCTAGTTTGGATTCTTTCCGCAGTACTATCACAATTTGATTTTGGTTTGGTTCATCCGGTGACTCAACAAGCGGTAGAAATTAAAAATCTACTTACCGGTGAGTCGATGGCGAGTTTCCTTGCAAATATGGTGAAAAACTTCACCGGTTTTGCGCCGCTGGGTATCGTATTGGTTGCGATGCTGGGTGTCGGTGTTGCTGAAGCGTCAGGCTTTATCAATACTGGCCTGAAGAAGATGCTTAATGTTACCCCTGTTAAGTTATTAACACCTATGCTGATTTTGGTGGCGATTGTGTCACACACTGCAGCGGATGCGGGTTACGTATTGGTTATTCCTCTAGGTGGTATCATTTTCCATGCTGCTGGTCGTCACCCTCTTGCGGGTATTGCTGCGGCATTTGCGGGTGTTTCTGGTGGTTTCTCTGCGAATTTCATTCCATCGGGTATTGATCCATTATTGGCGGGCTTTACCCAAGAAGCGGCTCGCATTATGGATCCGAGCTACATAGTTAACCCATTAGCCAATATCATCTTTACCGGATTATCTTCATTTATCATCGTGGCGATTGGTTGGTATATCACTGATAAGATCATCGAACCGCGTTTGGCTAAAACAGCTATTGATGAAGATGCTGAAGAAGCCCCTGATATGGGTTCATTTACGGCACTTGAATCAAAAGCATTTTCTCGTGCAGGTTGGGCTATGGTTGCGGGTATCATATTGTTGGTCGCAGCTGTTTACCCTGAATCGTCACCATTGCGTTCTCCTACCGGTGAAATTGCGGCATTTAATGCGCCAGTGATGCAATCTATTGTACCGTTGATTTTCATTCTTTTTGTTATTCCTGGCATTATCTACGGTAAAGTTGCGGGCACATTCAAAGAGAGCCAAGATATCATTAAAGCAATGTCTACCACTATGGCGGGTATGGCAGGATTTATGGTGATGGTATTTTTCATCGCCCAATTCTTGGTGGCATTCACTCAATCTAACATCGGTACGCTACTTGCGCTATCCGGTGCCACACTGCTGCAAGAGATGAATCTGCCAGGTCAAGTTACCATTGTCGGTATGATTCTACTCACCGCATCAGTAAACCTATTAGTGGGTTCGGCATCAGCTAAGTGGGCACTGATTGGTCCAATTATGGTGCCAATGCTAATGGCTGTCGGTATTTCTCCTGAATTGACTCAGGCGGCTTACCGAGTCGGTGACTCTGTATCTAACATTATTTCGCCAATGATGGTGTTCTTCCCACTGGTTGTAGTTTACATGCAGCGTTATGTGAAGAGTTCAGGTATCGGAACGCTAGCATCAATGATGATGCCGTACTCGATCGCAATGCTAGTTGGTTGGACTGTATTCCTATTGGTTTACTGGACAATCGGTATTCCACTGGGCATTCAGGCACCTTACACTTACAGCATGTAATGTAGTTTCATCCTCAATCGGTTGAAATAGAAAAGCCCGCAGCTAATGAGTTGCGGGCTTTTTTTGTTGAAATCTATTGTAATATTGAGGTTTATCGTAAATGTTTGGCGTGAAAACGCAGGTGATCTTCGATAAAGCTAGCGATGAAGTAATAGCTATGATCATAGCCATCTTGCATCCGTAGCTCTAACGGATAGTCCACACTCTCAGCGGCGATAGTCAGTGCTTCTGGCTTGAGTTGTACCTCAAGGAAATCATCTTGTGTGCCTTGATCAACCAGTGCCGGAACGTGTTGTTTTGCCTGACGCATCAGTTCTGTGGTGTCGTACTGTTTCCAGGCACTGCTGTCTTTGCCTAGGTACCCCAGAAAGGCTTTTTGGCCCCATGGACAGTTGATTGGGTTGGTGATCGGGCTAAATGCCGATACCGAGGTATAGCGTGTAGGATTACGCAGGGCAATCATTAGAGCACCGTGACCGCCCATTGAATGGCCGCTGATAGCCCGTTTGTTACTGACCGGGAAATGTTCTTCAACCAGTGCGGGTAACTCATTCACGACATAGTCGTACATCTGGTAGTGACGGTTCCATGGCGCTTCGGTGGCGTTTACATAGAAACCGGCCCCCAAACCAAAATCGTAAGCGCCTTCAGGATCATCATCGACACCTTCACCCCGAGGGCTGGTGTCAGGTGCGACAATAGCGATACCGAGATCGGCAGCCAGACGCTGCGCGCCTGCTTTTTGCATGAAGTTTTCATCCGTACAGGTCAGGCCTGACAGCCAATAAAGGACCGGTACTTTTTCACCTTGAGCGATATGTGGTGGCAGGAATATGGCAAAGCGCATATCACAGCCCAGCACTTCTGAGTGGTGAGTGTATTGTTTGTGCCAGCCTGAGAAGCACTTGTTACAGCTAATATTTTCAATAGTCATTGTGATTCTCTCTCGTCATTGATGGAGTGATACCCAGTATTGGTGCCTGCTGTTGCTATAACAGTAGGTGAGAATTCTTTGGGGGGGAGAACCAATAGCTCAGTTCTCCTTGCCGTTATGATGAAATAGTATATTTATTTCTCGATAATTGATAATTCCCTTATAATGCAAATAACTTTTACGTATGGGTAATAATGGTGGGATATGTTTCTGTGGGAAGGGGTCACGGAGTTCGTTGCGGTTGCTGAAATGGAGAGTTTTACGGCTGCTTCAAAGCAGTTAGGGATCTCTACTGCACAGGTTAGCCGCCAGATCAGCGCATTAGAAAATAGGCTGACGACAAAGCTGTTTTATCGCACCACACGCAAGGTTTCTTTGACGGAAGAAGGCAGTATTTATTACCGCCATTGCCGGCAGGTGATGGATAGTCTTGAAGAAGCGGAGCGTGCGATCAGTGATCGTCGAGGTCGACCACAAGGAAGCCTTAAGTTAACGGCGCCTGTGACCTATGGTGAGCAGTACGTGATGCCGTTGATCATTGATTTTATGCTGCTTTACCCTGAAATCGATGTGGTGATGGATCTGAGTAATCAGACCGTTGATCTGGTTGAAGGTGGGTTTGATCTAGCCATTCGTCTGGGTAAGCTGCCCAGCTCCTCGATGATGGCGAAAAAGCTCACGACGCGGACTCAGTTTGTCTGTGCGGCGCCAGCATATTTAGAGAAGTTTGGTATTCCTCACTCCTTATCAGAGTTACGTCATCATAACTGCTTAGTGGGTAATTATGATCATTGGCGTTTTCAGGAGGGCTCACGGGAGCGCAGTGTCCGGGTATCTGGTTCACTACGCTGTAGCAGTGGTTTTGCATTACGAGATGCCGCCTTAAAGGGGATCGGGTTAATTCAGTTACCGGATTACTATATTGCTGATGACTTGGCGCAGGGGACATTGATTTCTATTTTAGATCAGTATCAGGAACCGGAGGAAGGGATCTGGGCGCTGTATCCTCATAATCGTCATTTATCGCCGAAGGTACGTTTGCTGGTGGACTATTTGGCAGAATCACTGCCTAGTCTTGTGAGAAAGTGAACCTCGCATCTTAAGGTTGTTTGGGTATAATCAGCGGCCGAATAAGATGGTCGAATTATATGGCCGAATACGAACATAATAATGAAGGTGAACGATTACTGATGACTGAATTGACCCCGCCACTTAGAGATGAAGATTTCATGCGCCACGCAATGGAGCTGGCAGCCCGTGCTGAGCAGGATGGTGAAGTACCGGTTGGTGCGGTTGTTGTATACCAAGGCAAGGTCGTGGGAGAGGGATGGAATCGTTCGATCACCCAGCATGATGCTACCGCCCATGCTGAGATTATGGCGTTGCGTCAGGCTGGTACTGTACTTCAGAATTATCGGTTAATCGATGCAACATTATATGTCACGTTAGAGCCGTGCCCGATGTGTGCCGGAGCAATGGTACACAGCCGAATTGGTAAAGTGGTGTTTGGCGCGCATGATCATAAAACTGGGGCGGCAGGCAGTCTTATGAATTTGCTGAGTTATGAGCAAGTCAACCACCATGTTGCGATAGAATCCGGGTTGTTGGCCGAGGAGTGCCGCCAGCAGTTACAAGCTTTTTTCAAACGTCGCAGAGATGAAAAAAAGGCGGAGAAAAAAGCTCGTCAGCGGCTTTCTGATGATCACAGCGCTTAAATGTAAACAGCCCGCATCATGCGGGCTGTTTTTTATTTTACCGAATTTACCTGATTTTTTTGTGGATCACTGGTTCGCCGTTTTAGCCGGTGGAGTAGTCGGATTCGGATCATCACTGTCACTGTCTACGACCAGTGCCGCTTGTGCAGTAGAGATCGTAGTAGAAGGCGGTGTGATAGTCAGCAGGCCATCGACTAGCTCAATATCATCTTGTTGCGGCTGCTGGCTGTGTGCCTGCTCGTAGCCAACAATGCTTTGGTAGTAACGACGGATATTTTCTACATAATTCAGCGCTTCATCCCCGCGGGCATAACCGTAGCGAGTGTGTTTGTAGTATTTGCGCTGACGTAGCTGCGGTAAACGTTGTTTAACATCGCTCCAGGCATCCGGGTTTCCACCTTGGGATTTGGTCAGGCGACGGGCATCCATTAAGTGACCAAAGCCAACGTTGTAGGATGCGAGTGCAAACCAAACTTTTTCATGCTCTTCTACGCTGTCAGGAATGCGATTGATCATTTTACGCAGGTATTCTGTACCACCACGAATACTTTGCTCCGGATCAAGTCGGTCCTGTACCCCCACTGATTTTGCCGTTGGTAGCGTCAGCATCATCATGCCCCGGACACCTGTCGGAGAAATAGCTCGTGGATTCCAGTGGGACTCCTGATAGGAGAGAGCGGCAATCAGGCGCCAGTCAAATTCATTGGCGTATTGCTTAAAGAGTCCTTCCCATCTTGGTAGCTTCCCTTCGATAGCGCGCAGAAAGGCGCGGGTATCGACATAATCAAACTTATCGACATGACCGAAATATTTTTCTTCAAGTTTGGCAAGCTCGCCGCTTTGTTGGATCTCGCCAAAAAACTCAATTAACAGAGCATGAAGGCTGTCATCCTGACCTTTGTTAACAAACCAGGCAATGGGCTCGTCTTCGGTCAATTCCAGTGCGGTGGTGATATCTGGATGGATCCGTTGATTCAGGGCGATATCAACAGAATCAGCCATGGTGTAATCAAGCTCTCCGTCAGCAACCTGACGCAGCAGTTCACCGCTGTCGGTTTCCTCGACCGTTGTCCAGCTTAGGGTTGGGTGTTGTTTCTTCAGTGTAATCAGGGTTTTCTCATGACTGGATCCTTCGACGACGGTTAAGATCCCTTTGCTACCGTTAAGATCATCAAGATCGCGAGGTCGCCACTGGCCTTTTTTATAGACTACTTTCTGGCTCGCATAATAGTAGGCGGGTGCCGCTCGAAACTGCGCAAGGCGATCATCGGTCATGGTCAGGCCTGCGGCAAGGATATCGACATCACCCCGCTTTAGCTCTGGAAACATGCCAGATAGCGTGAACATGGTCTTCATTTCCAGCTTGACCCCGAGCGTCTTAGCAAAGCGGCTTGCCAATTCGTAATCTAGTCCAGTCGGCCCCTCACTGCCAATGTAATAGGACAGTTGGTTATTTAGGGTTCCCACCCGGAGTACGCCTTCTTCTCGAATCCGTTCAAGATCGGTACGTGGCTCTTCTCGCCAGAGACAGCCATTTAAAAACAGCAGGCTCAGCGCTAAGACGATAAAATGCCGGAAGTTTGGATTCAGACGAATAATACTCAACGAAGTATGCTCATGGTAACAGTAAGGTGTTCTTTATACCAAAGCTCGACCTTGAGGCAAAGTTATCGCTGTATTCTTCGTGTTGTATCTTCTTCTTTTACTTGCTGTTGTAATGATGCCAACCCTTGTAAACATTAGCTCTCTGCGGCAATAAATGGGTCATGATGACCTTTTTTTATGATTGAATGAAAAAAAAACACGCAAACGGTTGCGTCAAGAGTTACGTCACAAAAAAATTTCCCTTATACTACGCCACATCATCAGTACCTCGCCTCGGAATATTCTGGGAAACGAGGTGACATTGACGTAATTGTCCCGATCCGTTGTCGGGGATTAGGCCAATATCACCTTCATTCAACTGCTAATCGAGAGACGTACGCACATGGAAATTTTGCGTGGTTCACCCGCTCTGTCTGAGTTTCGCGTTAACAAGCTACTGGCACGCTGTCACGAATTGGATCTGCCTGTGTCAGGCATTTATGCTGAGTTTATGCACTTTGCCGACTTGTCTGTGCCGTTGAGTGCTGACGATCACGATAAGTTGGTCAGCCTGCTGACTTATGGTCCGACGATTGCGGAGCATGAACCATCTGGTCTTCTGCTATTGGTTACCCCGCGTCCGGGCACAATCTCTCCTTGGTCATCGAAATCGACCGACATTGCCCACAACTGTTCTCTGAGCCAAGTGAAGCGCCTTGAGCGTGGCACGGCATATTACGTCGAGACCACTAGCGAACTGTCTGATACGCAATTAAGCGATCTGAAAAGTTTGATCCACGATCGGATGATGGAAGTCGTCTTTAGCGATATGCAATCGGTGCAAGCGCTGTTTAGACAAGCCGATCCTGCCCCTGTACAAAGCATTGATATCCTTACAGGCGGTCGTCAAGCGCTTGAAAACGCAAACGTTACCCTTGGGTTGGCACTGGCAGAAGATGAGATTGACTACTTGGTTGAGAGCTTTACCAAGCTGGGTCGTAATCCACACGATATTGAATTGATGATGTTTGCGCAGGCGAACTCAGAGCATTGCCGTCATAAAATATTCAACGCAGACTGGACTATCGATGGTGTCGAACAAGAGAAATCCTTGTTCAAGATGATCAAAAACACCTTCGAGAAAAACAGTGAATACGTGCTATCAGCTTATAAAGATAATGCCGCAGTAATGGAAGGCTCACAGGCTGGTCGATTCTTTCCCGATCCTGATTCCCGTAAATATAACTACCATCAGGAAGAGACGCATATTCTGATGAAGGTTGAAACCCATAATCACCCAACGGCGATATCCCCATGGCCCGGAGCTGCGACAGGATCTGGAGGCGAGATTCGAGATGAAGGTGCGACGGGTATCGGTGGGAAACCTAAAGCAGGCTTGGTTGGCTTTAGCGTGTCAAACCTGCGAGTACCAGGCTTTGAGCAGCCGTGGGAAACGGATTTTGGAAAGCCAGATCGTATTGTTAATGCGCTCGATATTATGCTGGAAGGGCCACTAGGCGGCGCTGCCTTTAACAATGAATTTGGCCGTCCGAACCTGCTGGGTTACTTCCGTACTTATGAAGAGAAAGTCAGCTCACACAATGGTGAGGAGATTCGGGGATACCACAAACCCATCATGATTGCTGGTGGCTTAGGTAATATCCGTGCTGAACATGTGCAGAAGAAAGAAATTCCGGTTGGTGCAAAACTGATTGTGCTGGGTGGCCCGGCAATGAATATTGGTCTGGGTGGTGGTGCAGCATCTTCCATGGCATCAGGCCAGTCGGCTGAAGATTTAGATTTTGCGTCTGTACAGCGCGAAAACCCGGAAATGGAGCGCCGTTGTCAGGAAGTGATCGACCGTTGCTGGCAGATGGGTGACGATAACCCAATCGCATTCATTCACGATGTGGGTGCCGGTGGGATCTCCAATGCTTTGCCAGAGCTGGTTGATGATGGTGAGCGCGGCGGTAAGTTCCAGCTGCGTAATGTACCCAATGACGAGCCGGGCATGAGCCCGCTAGAAATCTGGTGTAATGAATCACAAGAACGTTATGTGATGGCGGTTGCCTCTGAAAATATGGCGGTATTTGATGCCATCTGCCAGCGTGAGCGTGCACCTTATGCGGTTGTCGGTGAAGCAACGGAAGAGCGTCATCTGACGTTGGAAGACTGCCATTTCGACAACATGCCGATCGACATGCCAATGGATATTCTGTTGGGCAAGACTCCGAAAATGCACCGCGATGTGACGACGCAAAAAGCCCAGAGTCAGGCCATTGACCGTACCGGCATTGAGCTGGAAGAGGCGACGCACCGTATTTTGCGTTTACCTGCCGTTGCCGAGAAGACATTCCTGATCACCATCGGTGACCGTACTGTGACGGGCCTTGTTGCCCGTGATCAGATGGTCGGTCCATGGCAGGTACCGGTTGCCAACTGTGCGGTCACGGCGGCAAGTTACGACACCTACCACGGTGAAGCGATGGCGATGGGCGAGCGTACACCAGTTGCTCTGCTAGATTTTGCCGCATCATCTCGTCTGGCCGTTGGTGAAGCAATCACCAATATTGCCAGTTCAGATATCGGTGATCTAAAGCGTATTAAGTTATCGGCTAACTGGATGTCGCCTGCGGGTCATCCGGGGGAAGATGCAGGGCTTTACGAAGCCGTAAAAGCGGTTGGTGAAGAGCTGTGTCCGGCACTTGGTCTGACTATCCCGGTTGGTAAAGACTCGATGTCGATGAAGACCAAGTGGGAGCAAAACGGCGAAGAGAAAGAAGTCACCTCGCCATTGTCACTGGTGATCACCGCATTTGGTCGTGTTGAAGACATTCGAAAGACAGTGACGCCTCAGCTACGTACCGACAAAGGCGATTCAAGCTTGCTGTTAATTGATCTCGGTTGTGGTCAGAACCGTCTCGGTGCGACAGCACTGGCACAGGTCTATAAGCAACTAGGCGATAAGCCTGCCGATGTTGATAGCCCTGAGTTACTAAAAGGCTTCTTCAATGCGGTACAGGCGCTGATTCGTGATGAGAAACTGCTGGCTTATCATGACCGCGGTGACGGTGGTTTGTATGTCACACTCGCTGAAATGGCGTTTGCTGGCCATACCGGTGTCGAAGTGGATATCAATACCACCAGCAACGATGAATGTACTGATGTGCTGGCGACCTTGTTCAACGAAGAATTGGGAGCGGTGATTCAGGTACGTACTGATCACTTGGATGAAGTGCTGTCGGTATTGGCGGGCAACGGCCTGGAAGCCTGTAGTCATGTAATTGGTACCGTAGTCGACGAAGATGTGGTCCGGATCTGGAATGGTAACGATCGTGTCCTTGAACAAAATCGTACAGAACTGCGCACTATCTGGGCAGAAACAACGTATCAGATGCAGGCGATGCGAGATAATCCAACTGGTGCGCTGCAGGAATTTGAAGCCAAGAAAGACAGTAACGATCCAGGATTGAGTACCACGCTGAGCTTTGACATTAATCAGGATGTTGCGGCACCGTTTATTGCTCCGTCCATTAACATGGGGGCGAAGCCTCAAATGGCGATTTTGCGCGAGCAAGGCGTCAATTCCCATGTCGAAATGGCGGCAGCCTTTGATCGGGCCGGCTTTGAAGCCAAAGATGTTCACATGAGTGATATTCTGTCCGGCAACGTCACATTGGATGGTTTTAATGGCTTGGTTGCGTGTGGCGGATTTTCGTATGGTGACGTACTGGGCGCAGGCGAAGGCTGGGCTAAATCGGTGCTGTTTAATAATATCGCTCGCGATCAATTCGAAAGCTTCTTCCTTCGTCAGAATACGTTTGCTCTTGGGGTCTGTAATGGTTGTCAGATGATGTCTAACCTACGTGATTTGATCCCTAGTGCTGAATTATGGCCACGTTTTGTGCGCAATGAATCAGAGCGTTTTGAAGCTCGATTCAGCTTGGTTGAAGTTCAGCAAAGTGATTCGCTGTTCTTTAATGGCATGGTGGGGTCGCGTATGCCGATTGCCGTTTCTCATGGTGAAGGACGGGTTGAAGTGCGCAACAGTGAGCACCTCGCTGCCATTGAACAATCAGGCACAGTGGCACTACGCTATCTGGATAACTATGGTAATGTGACGCAGCGATACCCGGCGAACCCGAATGGTTCACCCAATGGTATTACCGGCCTGACGACACAAGATGGTCGCGTGACTATCATGATGCCACACCCTGAGCGAGTATTCCGCACTGTCGCGAACTCGTGGCATCCAGATGACTGGAGTGAGAATAGCCCATGGATGCGAATGTTCCGTAACGCACGTGTTAATATTGGCTAGCTCAACATTGCTCGATATGATGAATAAAAAACCGCTCTTTTGAGCGGTTTTTTTGTATGAGCGGTGCAGAGTCATCGTATTGAAGGCATAAATTCGTGGGAACTATTACGCTGCGCGAGGTCAAAAAAGCCATAAATACTATTTAATATCGGTTGTCGTCATTATTATCCCCACATATTATGTGCGATTATTTTGACTGGAACCAATCCAAACCGCTTTCAAGGAAGAGAGATGACGATGGATATCAAACGCCATGGATTAGGGCAAGCTGCAAAGCTATTGGCAGCGTTAGTAGTAATTTGCTTGCTCCGATATGCCGATACTTTTGCCACTATCTTTAGTTTTCAACAAGTGGGTATTGTTCCCAGCTTTATTGCGAGCTTAGTACTGATCTCCGGGATCAGTGCGATTATTGGCTTGTTATGTGGCCGTTACTGGGGGTTTATACCACTCTATTTTTTTATTCCCGCCATCACAATGTTTTTTGGCTATAGCCTGATCCCTTATTTGCCTCAGTTAGTGAGCCCAGAATTCAGGCAGGTTGTTATTGTCGCATTCAACAGCGCAGTGATGCTTTTTGCTGTTTTATTGTTATTGAAAATGATGGATAGTGATTCATACCCAAGCTACGTCAAGATACAGGATTCCGAGTGAGCAGAAACGAGCATCTTGAGGTTGTTTGGTTATAGCCATTACCATCGAAAAATCCTAACCGCCAGTCAACATCCCTCAGTGCATTTGTTATACTGCCAGCAATATTAATCAGGCAGTTGACGACCAGTGACTTCGGTCTCAACCAAACTCTGCTCAGCAAAGGATGATGAGAATGAAAAAAATTGAAGCCATTATTAAGCCATTTAAGCTTGATGATGTTCGTGAAGCCCTCGCCGATGTGGGGATCACGGGTATGACCGTCACTGAAGTAAAAGGCTTTGGTCGCCAAAAAGGTCATACCGAGCTCTATCGCGGTGCCGAGTATATGGTTGATTTTCTGCCAAAAGTGAAGCTAGAAATTGTTGTGACCGATGAAGTGGCTGATCAATGTGTTGATACCATCATCGAAACTGCCCAAACCGGTAAGATCGGTGACGGTAAGATCTTCATGTTCGACGTAGAGCGGGTTGTACGGATCCGGACTGGTGAAGAGGATGAAGACGCGATTTAAATTTGAATGATTGCGTCGTTATTTCGCTCAATAACGGTATCGGGAGTGCTCATTTATGCTTATAAACTCCGCGCTCCCTCTTTTTCGAGAATGACATAAAAAAGACTTGCCACTTGGGCAAGCCTTGTTAATTTCTCGAACCTCGAACCTCGAACCTCGAACCTCGAACCTAGGCCTTCTGCGCAGCCGTACCGCTGTAACGGCCCGGTTTATGGTTCATTGCCAGAACCAGATTCAGTAAAAATGCCCCGATCACCGAATACAGTAAAACCATCGGGCTGACCAAAAAGAACGAAGCCACTAAGATGGAAAAGTCGATCCCCATCTGCAGCTTGCCTGCTGACAGTCCAAACTTCTCTTGCAGATATAAAACCAACACATTGAAGCCTCCCAAGCTGGTTTTATGACGGAATAGGATCAGCATACCTAACCCCATCAGTAGGCCACCAATTGCCGCACAATAGAGAGGGTCAAGTCGGCTGATCTCCAAAACATGATGCAAATTGTCGGTGATGATCGACACCAGTCCGCCGGAAATCACGCTAGTAATGGCAAAACTTTTGCCCATTCGAAACCAAGCCATCAGATAGAAAGGGGTGTTCATCAGGAAATAGAGCTGGCCAAAGGATAAATCGACAAAATGACTTAATAGCAGGGCGAGACCTGTGGTGCCGCCAGTCAGAAGATCGGCCTGTTGAAGAAAGAAAACGCCTTGAGAAACAATGAATGTACCGGTCAAGATCGCAATAATATTTTCTTTCAGTGAATGATGGTAACCACGCAAAACAACACTCCTTATAGTTAATGCGCGCATGATAATGGCCAATGACTGAAATGATGAGTACCTAGGTAAAAAGAGATTGAAATGAGGTGTACATTTTTCTATACGATGTTGTAAAAATATATTTTTGCCTTTCAGGCAGGTCATAAATGAAATTTAAGAATACAAAACAGTAACGAAATAATGAACATTATGAAAACAATTCATCCCTAACTTGAAATAAATACCAGTAAAAAATCAACATTAGTACTACCTGATTTAGATCAATTTCTGTAAAATAGCACGATATCCACAGACACAACGAAAACGTTTGCGCGCCCATGGCGTCTCACTTGGCGGTTTTTGTTTTGTGCCAAAAAAGTGTTTACCCCCCTCTTTGTCAGCGTTGCGATAGAACAGCATGACGATGGCAAAAAGGTTTGAAAATAATCTGAGTCAGGAGATACAGATGCTAAAGCGCGACATGAATATAGCCGATTATGACGCTGAACTATTTGCAGCTATTCAGGAAGAAACTGCGCGTCAGGAAGAGCACATCGAGTTGATTGCTTCTGAAAACTACACCAGTCCACGCGTAATGGAAGCACAAGGTTCTCAGCTTACCAATAAATATGCGGAAGGCTACCCGGGCAAGCGTTATTACGGTGGGTGTGAATATGTCGATAAGGCAGAACAGCTAGCTATTGATCGTGCGTGCCAGCTATTTGGTGCCGAATATGCCAACGTTCAGCCACACTCAGGTTCACAGGCGAATAATGCCGTTTATATGGCCCTGCTCAATGCGGGTGATACGGTTTTGGGTATGAGCCTGGCACATGGTGGTCACTTGACTCATGGTTCACCTGTGAACTTCTCTGGTAAGCTGTATAACATCATTCCTTACGGTATTGATGAGAACGGTCAGATTGATTACGAAGAAATGGAAGCATTGGCGCTTGAGCACAAGCCAAAAATGATCATTGGCGGTTTCTCTGCCTATTCACAGGTCGTTGACTGGAAGCGCATGCGCGAAATCGCGGACAAAGTTGGCGCATATTTATTTGTCGATATGGCTCACGTTGCTGGCTTGATCGCTGCGGGAGTGTATCCTACCCCTCTACCTCATGCACATGTTGTGACCACAACGACACATAAGACGCTGGCTGGTCCTCGTGGTGGCTTGATCTTGTCAAATGAAGGTGAAGACCTGTATAAGAAATTGAACTCTGCAGTTTTCCCTGGAGGCCAAGGTGGCCCGCTCATGCATGTTATCGCCGCAAAAGCCGTGGCATTCAAAGAAGCCATGGAGCCAGAGTTTAAAGAATATCAGGCACGCGTTGTAGAAAACGCCAAAGTGATGGTCGGTGAGTTCCTGGAGCGTGGTTATAACATCGTCTCTGGTAGCACTGAAAACCATCTGTTCCTGGTTGACTTGATTGATAAGGGCATCACAGGTAAAGAAGCCGATGCGGCATTGGGTGCAGCGAACATTACCGTAAATAAGAATAGCGTACCCAATGACCCTCGTAGTCCGTTTGTGACGTCTGGTATCCGCGTGGGTACGCCGTCTATCACACGTCGTGGTTTCACCGCGGAAGATTCTAAGCAACTTGCCGGTTGGATGTGTGATGTGCTGGATAATATCGATAACCCTGAAGTGATTGAAGCGACGAAGGCGAAGGTAGTAGAAATTTGTAAACGTCTACCCGTTTACGCATGATCGCGAGCGTGACTTAATCACTATATAACCAATATAAGGGCTTGACATCAGCAAGCCCTTTTTCATACTACCTCGCACCTCGCACCTCGCACCTCGCACCTCGCACCTCGCACCTCGCACCTTATTTTCAATGTAACTGAATATAAATATCCGGCGAAAAGGCTCTATATGGGAATGAAATGAGTTACACTGGAACGATAATAATTAGGAGGCAAGATGCATTGTCCTTTTTGTGGTGCAAACGACACCAAAGTAATAGATTCACGCTTAGTGGCCGATGGACATCAGGTGCGTCGTCGTCGTCAATGTCTTGCTTGTAACGAGCGTTATACAACGTTCGAAACGGCTGAACTGGTGATGCCACGGGTGATAAAAACCAATGGAAACCGAGACCCGTTCAACGAAGATAAGTTGCGTGGAGGGATTCAGCGGGCACTGGAAAAACGACCAGTGAGTGCCGACGATATTGAACGTGCAATCAATACCATTAAATCACGGCTACGGGCGACGGGTGAACGAGAAGTGCCGTCCGCGATGATTGGCAATCTTGTGATGGATGTGCTGAAAGAACTGGATAAAGTTGCTTACATTCGTTTTGCTTCTGTATATCGTAGTTTTGAAGATATTCGTGAGTTTGGTGAGGAAATCGCCAAGCTGGAAAAATAATTGCGACCGGGGGCTACGCTCCCTGTTAGCCTCAGATAATACTGAAATCAGATGTTCTCACCTAATGACTATGCCATGATGCTTCGAGCCATCAAGTTGGCAAAAAACGGTCAATTTACTACTGCTCCTAATCCCAATGTTGGCTGTGTCATTGCTTTCGGCGATGAGATAGTTGGCGAGGGGTATCATTATCAAGCTGGTCAGCCTCACGCCGAGGTCTTCGCGCTGCGTGCCGCAGGAGAGCGGGCGAAAGGGGCGACAGCATATGTCACGCTGGAACCTTGTTCTCATTATGGTCGTACGCCACCTTGTGCCGAAGCGTTGGTGAAGTCAGGGGTAAGCCGGGTCGTTTGTGCCATGGTTGATCCCAATCCCAAGGTATCCGGACGTGGGGTGAAGATCTTGCAGCGGGCTGGTATCGAGGTACAAACGGGGCTGATGGAGCAAGATGCTGAGGCACTTAATCCTGGCTTCATTAAGCGCATGAAAACCGGACGACCATTTGTTCAGCTTAAGCTCGCAGCGAGTCTCGATGGCAGAACTGCATTGGCCAACGGTGAGAGCAAATGGATCACCGGACCCGCCGCGCGAGCTGATGTTCAGCGTTTTCGTGCCAAGGCCGGGGCGATTTTATCCACCAGTGCTACGGTAATGGCGGATGATCCTTCCCTGAATGTGCGTTGGCAGGAATTGGGTGAGAGCACTCAGGTGAGATATCCGCAAGCCCATTTACGCCAGCCCAAGCGTGTGATTATTGATAGTGCCAATCGAGTTACACTGGCTCATCAATTGATCCATCTTCCGGGTGAAACACTCCTGATACGTACACAGGCGGATGAGCAGTCGTGGCCTGATTCTGTCGAGCAGTTAGTCATACCTGCCTCCTCAAGCAGTACCCAAGTGGATCTGGTGATGTTGATGGAGACATTAGCAGCACAGGAGATTAATCATCTTTGGGTTGAGGCAGGGGCTAGCTTGGCTGGGGCATTGTTGACGGCGGGGTTAGTGGATGAACTGATTTTGTATCAAGCGCCGAAATTGATGGGCAGTGACAGTCGCGGCCTGATTGATTTAACGGGCATGCTCTCAATGGATCAGGTGCCAGAGTTGTCGATAACGGATGTCCGTATGGTTGGTCCTGATATTCGGATCACGGCAAAAATCAAAGACGTTAACGAGTAAAGGTTTATTGTATGTTTACTGGTATTATTGAAGCTGTGGGTACCATCACGGCTCTGACCCCTAAAGGCAAAGATATTTCAGTCACGGTGAATGCTGGCGAGCTTGATTTATCCGACGTGAAATTGGGTGACAGTATCGCGACTAACGGAGTGTGCCTGACGGTGGTTGAACTGACAGGCTCAGGGTATGTGGCAGACTTGTCGCTTGAGACGTTGCAGCGGACCGCTTTTGCTAGCTATAAGGCAGGCCAGAAGGCGAACTTAGAAAAGGCGATGCTGCCGACCACCCGTTTTGGTGGTCATATGGTGTCAGGTCACGTTGATGATGTTGCTGAGATCATCGAGCGCAGTCATACTGGACGCGCCATTGAGTTTTGGGTGAAGGCGCCTGCTCATTTAGCACGTTATATTTCAGAGAAGGGATCGATTTCAATTGATGGTATCAGCCTGACGGTGAACGCGATCCGTGGTGCTGAATTTAAGTTGACTATCGTACCGCACACCGCCGCTGAGACGACAATGGAATCTTTTAAGGTTGGTCGTAAAGTTAATCTTGAGGTGGATGTGATTGCTCGTTATCTTGAACGTCTGATGCTGGGCGATAAAGCGGCAGAGCAGAAACCAGAATTAACGATGGACTTGCTGGCAAGAAGCGGCTTCCTTGGTTAACGACTTCGGATACACAATGAGATAAAAGGGTAATGTTATGGCATTAAGCAGCGCGAAGGACATCATTGAAGACATCCGCCAGGGCAAGATGGTTATCCTGATGGATGATGAAGACCGAGAGAACGAAGGTGATTTGATCATTGCCGCCGAGAAAATCACTCCGGAGGCAATCAACTTTATGGCCAGACATGGCCGAGGTTTGATCTGCCTGACGCTGACCCAATCTCGTTGTAAACAGCTGAACTTGCCTTTAATGGTGCAGGACAATACTGAACAGTTTAGTACTAACTTTACCGTTTCTATTGAAGCGGCTGAAGGGGTGACAACCGGTATTTCAGCAGCAGATCGTGCTCGAACGGTACAAGCCGCTGTTGCTGCTGATGCCTCTGCAGTCGATATCGTCATGCCTGGGCATATTTTTCCATTAATGGCTCAGGATGGGGGGGTATTGACCCGCGCAGGCCATACGGAAGCCGGTTGTGATATCGCGCGTTTAGCTGGTTTAGAGCCCTCCAGTGTCATTGTAGAGATCCTTAACGAAGATGGTACCATGGCTCGTCGTCCCGATTTGGAGGTGTTTGCGCAGCAGCATGGCCTTAAATTGGGCACCATTGCGGATCTGATCGAATACCGCAATAATAATGAGACTACCATTGAGCGCGTTGCACAATGCCAGTTGTCAACGGAATTCGGTGAGTTTGAGATGATCACTTTCCGGGATACCATTGATAACCAAATCCATTATGCTTTACAAAAAGGTGAGATCACCGACGAAACGTTAGTGCGTGTTCATCTGCAAGATACATTTAAGGATATTCTTCATTCCGGTGCTTCCCAATGGACATTGCCTATTGCGATGAAGCGCATCGCTGATGAAGGCGGGGTGCTGGTAATACTGAGCAAGGCTGAGAGCCAAGAGTCAGTGATCACGAAAGTGAAGCATATAGCGGCTAAGAGCGATGGCAAGCCAGCGGTGAAGGTCAACTCGAAAGATCAATCACGTCAAGTGGGTGTCGGTTCACAAATATTAGCGGACCTGGGTGTCACCAAGATGCGTCTGCTATCGGCGACCAATCAGCGTTATCATTCGCTGTCCGGTTTTGGCTTAGATGTCGTCGAATACATTTGCCAATAATAGTCATTTGGATAGATAGGTTGGAGCGTATCGTTTAGCCTATCTATTTATATTTTTCATGATAGAGAAATCGGGACTTGGTATTTCGCAAAAGATGCCAATTGGTATCGCACATAAAGTGTGGTAGACTCCCGCGGTTTCTCGTATCGGACAACATAGTCACAGGAAGGCCCATGAAGGTAATTGAAGGCGCCATCGCGGCACCAAACGCAAAAGTTGCTATCGTAATTGCACGCTTCAACAGCTTTATCAACGAAAGCCTGCTAGCAGGTGCTTTAGATGCATTGAAACGTCAGGGTCAAGTGAGTGATGATAATATCACTGTTGTACGTTGCCCTGGTGCTTATGAGCTTCCGCTTATTGCACAGCAAGTTGCAAAAAGCGATCGTTATGATGCTATCGTTGCGCTTGGCTCTGTGATCCGTGGCGGTACGCCACATTTTGATTATGTTGCCGGCGAGTGTAACAAAGGTCTGGCGCAAGTTGCTCTTGAGTACAATACTCCTGTAGCATTTGGCGTTTTGACTGTAGATTCTATCGAACAAGCCATTGAGCGTGCCGGTACCAAGGCTGGTAATAAAGGGGCAGAGGCTGCACTAAGCGCGCTCGAAATGGTTAATGTCCTGTCCCAAATCGAATCCTAATGGGGGTTACTGTGAAACCAGCCGCACGTCGTAATGCGCGTCAGTTTGCTGTACAAGCAATTTATTCTTGGCAGATCACTAAAGGCAATGTCGCTGACATCGAGATGCATTTCCTTTCTGGCGATAAATTTGAAGAAGAAGAGTTTCAGGCTGAAGCGCCTGTGCTTGCAGCACCGCATACAGACGTTGCTTACTTTCGAGACCTACTAACGGGTGTCGTTCTGAACCATATGGAACTGGACAGCAAGATGCGTCCATACTTGTCTCGTCCGCTGCAGGATCTTGACCAGATGGAACTTGCGCTACTTCGTCTTGCTATGTACGAGATGGTGAAGCGTGATGATGTACCGTATAAAGTGGTGATTAACGAAGCAATCGAGTTGGCAAAAACCTTCGGTGCAGAAGACAGTCACAAGTTTGTAAATGGTGTGCTAGATAAAGCCGCACCAACACTTCGCAAGAAGTAATTACTGATATTACCAAAGGCCAGCATTGCTGGCCTTTTTTCTATCTTATACCTATCAAATAGAAGCATATGGCAACAAACGAATTTGATTTGATTGCTCGATATTTTGAGCACCAAGCGGTCAAGCGTAAAGATGTCCCATTAGCCATTGGTGATGACTGCGCTTTGCTGGAAGTGCCTTCAGGGTGCCAACTGGCCGTTAGTACCGATTCTCTCGTGGCGGGCACCCATTTTCTTCCTGACGCCGATCCTGCCTTGGTTGCCCATAAAGCACTGGCCTCTAACTTGAGTGATTTAGCCGCGATGGGCGCGACCCCTGCTTGGGTCTCTCTGGCGTTGACCTTACCTGAACCCGATGAAGCCTGGCTGGGTAAATTCTGTGAAGGCTTCTTTACTTTGGCGGAGTACTATAACGTCCAGTTGGTTGGGGGAGACACAACCAAAGGGCCGTTGAGTATTACATTGACGGTGCATGGCTTTGTGCCTCAAGGGAAAGCGTTAACCCGTAGTGGTGCCCGATCAGGAGATTGGATCTATGTGACGGGAACACTGGGTGATAGTGCGGCTGGTTTAGCTTTGCTGTTGGGTCAAAAGCAGCTTGATGATCCCGTATTAGCCGCCACCTTAGTTGAACGCCATTATCGTGCTTCCCCTCGGATCCTTGCAGGGCAAGCTTTACGTGGGATTGCTTCTGCTGCACTCGATATTTCTGATGGACTGGTCTCTGATCTTGGCCATATATTAAAGCGATCTGGTGTTGCTGCGGTACTGGAGGTGGATAAATTGCCTCTGTCTTGTGAGTTGACTCGCTTTGAATCTGATACTGTTCGCGCTCAGCAATTAGCGCTGTCCAGTGGTGAAGAGTATGAGTTATGCTTTACCGTACCTGAACTTAATCGGGGGGTAGTTGACACCGCGCTGGTGCACAGTGGTGTGAAGGCTACGTGTGTGGGTCAGTTACGGCCAGGTAGCGGGATCTCTTTGTTGCAGGCTGGACAACCAGTGAATTGGCAGCTTCATGGTTATGATCATTTTGCGGAGTAAAAAGTGGAAAACCCAATCGATAAAATTAATCTAAAGAATCCCTGGCATTTACTGGCGACGGGATTTGGTAGTGGTTTATCCCCGATTGTACCGGGAACCATGGGAACGTTAGCGGCGATTCCGCTTTACCTCCTGATTGTCCAACTGCCGTTTGCGGGCTATTTATTGGTGATACTCCTCGCTGGGTTGGTTGGGATTACTATCTGCCAAAAGACGTCTGATGACATGGGGGTGCATGACCACGGTAGTATTGTCTGGGATGAATTTGTTGGCTTCTGGATCACCATGGCGATAGCACCCGTTGTGAGTTGGCAATGGATATTGGCGGGTTTTATCCTGTTCCGCTTTTTCGATATGCTTAAGCCTTGGCCGATTAGCTGGCTTGATAAGCACATCCATGGCGGGTTTGGTATTATGATTGACGATATTCTGGCTGGCTTCATGGCCATGATTGCGTTGTGGGGAGTCGGATACTGGTTCGGCTGGTAGGTGACTCTCCTATTAAAAGCCCCTCGTATGCTTTGTGCACGAGGGGCTTTTTTGTGGTCATTTTTTGTGATTAAACCGTATTAATTCAAAAGCACCGTCTAGGCTTTATGAAAACAGCCGTTAAGCAGTGGTGCATTATGTGTTGGTTACGTGTTTTTTCTGCAGTGTTAGATGCTGGGTATCTAATTGGTGGCGTAGTGGTGGGGATATCGACCGCAACAGCGCAAGTGTATCCGTCGACTGCGACAGGGTGGGTATTGCCAGGAGAGTGGGAAACTCCGCTAACAGCATCGACCTTAGATATTCCGCAGGATGTAAAAGCGTGGGAAACAAACCATGCTGATGTCATTTTTGGTAGCCTGCAGGATGTAGCACTGAATACGCAGACTATTGCGATGGGCTACATGTATAGTCAGAAATGGGATTGTCGACCCGGCAGAGCGGAAGCATGGTTGAGTCAGCAAGCTATGCAACAAGGGCAGGATCCTGAACAGATGTATTTGCATTATGCCGAGGATACCGTGCTGAAAGTCCCGGTCATTAATGCCGGGATGAAAGAGCTGCTTGATGGCCAGCCATATCATTTGCTGCTGGAACGTGACGGTAATTTTTCGACCGCCCGTTTGCCGTTAACCTTAATGCCAGATGATACGTTATTTGCAATCTCTGCGTATCCGGTCGATCAGGTTGCAGTCAATGCCAATGCGCAACCCAAGATCACATTGAGTCAACCGAATGCAAGCGGTGAGATTGGTCACTGGCAAGCGGCGGATATAGCATGGCGTCATGCGAGGGTGGGTATCAATATTAGTCTTAATATCAACAGTCGCAGTGAGGGCCATATTAAAGCCGATGCGCAATGGTTGGGTACTCGCTCAGACAATCTCTCTTGGTATTCGGCAGTGGCACGATATCAAGGCCGTATGTTGAATTCAGGGCTGACAGCGTTGGACGAAGGGCTGCCCGTATGGGTACTGGCTCTATCGTGGGCAGTGGAAAGTACGGTCACGGCGGTAACATTTCCGCCTTGGATCTCGATGCAAGGGGAGCGCATGTATTTTCCTGGTTGGGATGATAGTAACGATCCGGATGGCGACGGTTGGGTTAATGATGAAGAATGGGCATCACGACCGAATCTCAAAGCTAGCGCCCGTTTTCGCCATCAGGCTAGAGTGATCCCTGCGGCTCACATGTGGCCTAATACGTGCTGGTATCGCACCAACTTTTCTGAGCCTGCTATCAATGCGTTGCATGCCCGTTGGTATCGTTATGACTGGCAGCAGCAAGGGCTCAGTGGTGCTTATAACGATGACATGGCGAAGTTATTGGGTGAGAATCAATTTACTCTGTTGTCTGGTGGTGCATTGGTGGAAATACCACATAGCGTTGGAAATGAACAAGCTGCGACGTATTACGCCGTACAAATGGCGGCTTTTCTACGGTTAGTAAAAAACACCACTGACACGCATTGGCTTGCCGCGAATATCTCAGAATTGAACCTTTGGGAGTACAGCGCCTGGCCCGTGGATTTTCGCAAGGTGATGGATGTGTGGCTTCGTGAGCATTATCTGAGTCCGGCGATGGGGTTAGAGCGATTGCAACGCCGCTGGGACAGTTTTGCGTTGGCAAAACTTGGCGACAAAAGTTTGATCATGGCGACCACTAAAGGGGGATACAGCAGTCAACATCCATTGACGCCCCAAGCGTGGTATCAGGACATTGCCACGGGGCTTGCCTTATATTACTTCTTTAATATTCCGGGGCAGACCTATTATCACAGCTGGAATCAGACGTTTTACTATGGCAGTGGCAACACTCAAGTCACCCCTTCAAATCCGGAAAAATCGAATTGGTACCGTAATGGCGTACCTAAAAATTGGGCTTATCAACCCAGTGCTATGTTGCGGGTGTCTATCGGTGAGCCTATGAGCATCCCCGCTGGATACCAACCCGTATTCTGGCAGAGCCAGGTGGATGAAGTGAAAACCACCGCGACGGCCATTGAGGTACGGGGGGCGGATAATGTTTCCTTAAAGCCGGCTAATTGGTTTTGGTTATACCGCGCAGGCTGGTTCGGCGAGTTCCCGGATGAAGGGGTGATAGCCCGGCAATACAGCGAGGGATTAGTTGTATACCGGGCTAAGCGGGAGCATAACGATACCGCTTTTTTGGGTGCGAAACCGCAGCGGGTTTCATTACCCGGTGAATACCAGCGCGTGAATGCGGATGGGTCGCTCAGTTCTCCCAGCCGCTATATTGAGTTAGGGGGGTATGAAGGTGCTATCCTGAAGAAACACCGTTAGGTGTCATTGATGTTTCGCTACGAGTGTGTCGCTATGGCATCAATGTGCTCATAAACAAAAAACACCTCATACTGATTGCTCAGTCATGAGGTGTTTGGTGCTTTATAGGGATGGAGAGAGTAAGTGAGGCTTAATCAGCGATATATTCGCGAATTTGCTTCTCAATACCCGCCGCATCAAGTTCAAGCATGGCGTGTAGTTCAGCTTGTGTACCTTGTTCAATGAAACGATCCGGTAAACCGATGTTGAGTACTGGCTTGAGCACTTTTCGTTTCATTAGGCACTCATTCACGCCACTACCGGCGCCACCTGCAATGGCATTTTCTTCCACGGTGACCAGTACATCGTGAGTTGTCGCCAACTCTAGGATCAAGGCTTCATCCAGCGGTTTAACAAAGCGCATGTCTGCCACTGTCGCATTCAACTGTTCTGCCGCGTCCAGTGCGTAGCTGAGCATAGTGCCAAAGTTTAGGATAGCAATACTCTGGCCTTCACGACGAACAATACCTTTGCCGATCGGCAGGGCTGTCATCTCAACGTCAGGTGTAATACCGGTACCGCTGCCGCGAGGGTAGCGCACGGCACTTGGCCCTTGATGCTGGTGGCCAGTATAGAGCATCTGGCGGCACTCATTCTCATCGCTCGGGGTCATGATTACCATATTGGGGATACAGCGCATGAAACTGAGATCGAAAGAGCCCTGATGAGTTTGACCGTCTGCACCAACCAAGCCACCACGGTCAATAGCAAACATAACTGGCAGATCCATGATGGCAACATCATGGATTAATTGATCGTAGCCACGCTGCAGGAAGGTCGAATAAATCGCCACCACAGGATGGTAGCCACCGATCGCCATACCGGTGGCGAGTGTGACAGCATGTTGTTCAGCAATCGCAACATCAAAATATTGCTCTGGGAATTCTTTAGAAAAGCGAACCATACCAGAGCCTTCGCGCATCGCGGGCGTGATCGCCATCAGCTTACTGTCTTGCGCTGCCATATCGCAAAGCCAGTCACCAAAAATGTTTGAGAATGTTGGTTGGCTCTTGGCTTTCGGGATCGGGTTTTGGGTTAAGTCAAACTTAGGTACAGCATGGTAGTTGATCGGATCAGCTTCGGCTGGCGCATAGCCCTTGCCTTTCTTGGTCATGATATGCAGGAACTGCGGTCCTTTCAGGTTACGCATGTTCTTAATGGTTTTAACCAGTTCTTCAACATCATGGCCGTCAACCGGGCCGATATAGTTAAAGCCGAGCTCTTCAAACATGGTGCCCGGTACGACCATACCCTTGAGGTGTTCTTCAGCACGTTTGACCAATTCTTTGATTGGTGGCGCGCCAGATAGTACTTTTTTGCCACCTTCACGGATTGTCGTGTACAAACTGCCAGAGAGCAGGCGTGCAAGGTGATTGTTCAGCGCACCGACATTTTCCGAGATCGACATCTCGTTATCATTGAGAATAACCAGCATATTGGGATGGACGTCACCCGCGTGGTTCATTGCTTCAAAGGCCATGCCTGCTGTAATAGCACCATCACCGATCACACTGACGACCTTACGGCCTAAGCCTTCTTTATCTGCAGCAATCGCCATCCCCAGTCCCGCACTGATCGACGTTGATGAGTGACCGACAGACAATACGTCATACTCACTCTCTTCACGCCATGGGAATGGGTGAACCCCTCCTTTCTGACGGATAGTGGTCATCTGATCACGGCGACCCGTCAGAATTTTATGTGGGTAAGCCTGATGGCCAACGTCCCAGATCAAGTGATCAAAAGGGGTATTGTATACATAATGCAGGGCAACAGTCAGTTCCACGGCACCCAGCCCGGAGGCAAAATGGCCGCTACTCTGACTCACTGATTTAAGTAAATAAGTACGTAGTTCATCGCACACTGCAGGTAGGCTCTCTACTGGCAGCAGGCGTAATTCATCCGGAGTATTGGACAGAGCCAGATGAGGGTATTTTGATATATCCAGTGTCATAAGATTCACGGCGCTTTACTGTTATTAGTTATTGCGCTCGATGACGTATCGGGCAAAAACTTCTAATTGATCTGTATTGTAAGGTATCGCATTCAATGCATCTAATGCCTGCTGATACAGTTGTTGAGCTTTTGCCTTGGCGCCATCCAACCCGAGTAGAGCAGGATAGGTACTTTTTTCCAGCTCGATATCAGACCCTTGTGGTTTACCCAGGGTCTGGGTATCACTTATTACATCAAGGATATCGTCTTGAACTTGAAACGCCAACCCAATTGCATTGGCATACTGGTCAAGTAACGGCAAGATGGCAAGTCCCTTGGCGCCTGCTGCCAGTGCGCCCAGTCGGACAGCGCAACGGATCAGGGCGCCGGTCTTGTGGCGATGAATGGTTTCTAATTGCTCAAGACCAACGTGCCGGCCTTCAGCTTCAAGGTCTAGCGCTTGGCCCATACACATACCGCGTGCGCCAGAGGCGTGAGCGAGTTCGGTGATCATTGCGACTCGATTCGCGTTCCCCTCAATGCTCAGTTGTCCGGTTGCTAGCACTTCAAACGCTAAAGTTTGTAGCGCATCACCCGCCAGAATGGCCGTGGCTTCGTCAAAGGCGATATGGCAAGTGGGCTGGCCGCGGCGCAAGTTATCATCATCCATCGCGGGCAGGTCATCATGGATCAGTGAATACGCATGAATACATTCAACAGCCGCTGCCGGTGTATCGAGATCTTCAGTACGCGCGCCCAGCATTTCGCCTGTGGCATACGTCAGGAATGGGCGAGCACGTTTGCCGCCTAATAAGGCGCCGTGCTTCATGGCTTGGATCAGAGACTGGTCAGCAAAAGGCTGTGCGTCAATCCACTGTCCTAACTGCTGGTTGCTACGCAATTGGTAGTCATGCAGAGACTGCGACAGTGACCGCATGTTATTCATTGCCTGCATCAAATTCTGTAAGGGGAGCGTGATCATCTGCTTGAAGCAGAATTTCCACTCGCTGTTCTGCCTGAGTCAGTTTTTGCTGACTGCTTCGTGCTAGTGCAATACCGCGTTCAAATTTTTTCAGCGCATCTTCCAGCGCAATATCTCCGGACTCTAGCTCGTTGACGATGCTATCGAGTTCATCCAGTGCGGCTTCGAAAGCCATATTTTCTGGTTTTTTGGCTGCCATAATGGTGTCGCTTCTTTATTAATGCCCAAAAAAATAACGTAGAGCGTAATCTGGGTCAAATTATCTCACAGTAATCTGTGTCACAGACAGTAATTTTCATCTTTTACCATGAGAAAGCTAAATCAAACGCCGTTTGTGCCGATACATGGGCAAGAGACTTTTTGGTCTGTCTCAGAGGGATCGTTACGGATCGGGTTGAAGATATTCTCCCCATGGTCCGCATTTTAGGTGTGATTCGTGACCGAATGCAGTGCTTTCGGCAGTATGACTTTGAAAGCCTGGTAGCGCCCAGATACAATGCGCCACATAGAACTCATTCAGACAAGTAGCAAATTGGAGACTATCAAGTGGATTTGGCGACGCTTATAGGATTAATTGGATCGTTTGCCTTTGTCATCATGGCGATGGTGCTAGGTGGCAATCTAGGGATGTTTGTTGATACCCAGTCGATCCTGATCGTATGTTGTGGCTCTTTATTTGTTGCCCTGATGCAATACAGTATCGGTCAATTTTTGGGGGCTGCGAAAATTGCGGCTAAGGCTTTCATGTTCAAGATGGATAATCCTGAAGACCTGATAGCCAAAATTGTTGAGATGGCAGATGCTGCTCGTAAAGGAGGCTTTCTCGCTCTGGAAGAAATGGATGTAGAAAATTCATTTTTGCGTAAAGGCGTTGATTTGTTGGTCGATGGTCATGATGCAGATGTTGTGCGTTCAACGTTGCAAAAAGATATCGGATTAACCAACGAGCGTCACGAGGTTGGGATCAGTATTTTTAAGGCATTGGCCGATGTGGCACCTGCGATGGGGATGATTGGTACCTTGATTGGTCTGGTTGCCATGCTATCGAATATGGATGACCCGAAATCTATCGGTCCCGCGATGGCCGTTGCCTTGTTGACCACGCTTTATGGTGCGATTATGGCGAACATGTTGTTACTCCCAATTGCCGCTAAATTGGATTTACGTAAGAACGAGGAAAAGCTGAATCGGCGTTTGATCCTCGACGGTATACTGGCTATTCAGGATGGCCAGAATCCCCGTGTTATTGATGGCTATTTGAAAAATTACCTCAATGAGAAAAAACGTACCATTAGTGGCGAAGATTAAGGCGGGATAATGGACGACGAACAGAAATGCCCCCCACCCGGATTGCCTGCATGGATGGCGACGTTCTCGGATTTGATGACGCTATTGATGTGTTTTTTCGTTCTACTGTTGTCGTTTTCAGAGATGGATGTGCTGAAGTTCAGGCAGATTGCCGGTTCAATGAAATATGCATTTGGTGTCCAGAATATGCTGGAGGTGAAGGATATTCCTAAAGGTACCAGCGTGATCGCACAGGAGTTCCGTCCCGGGCGTCCTGAGCCTACCCCAATAGAAGTGATCATGCAGCAAACCATTGATATGACACAGCGTACACTGGATTTTCATGAGGGCGACTCCGAGCGAGCGGGGGGGACTAAGCGTGAAGCGGGTAAGCTAACCGGAGGGCAAAGTGCTGATGTAGCCACGGAAGAGAGCCAAGACAGTGCGCCTGACGTTGCTGAGGCACAAGAGCAGTTAATGGATGTGTTAAAGCAGGCATTAGAGCGTGAAATAGAAGAAGGGGCGATCGAAATTGAAAACCTTGGGCAGCAAGTGGTCATTCGGATTAAAGAGCAAGGTGCTTTTCCGGAAGGTTCGGCATTCTTGCAACCAAAGTTTAGGCCGCTAGTGAGGCAGGTTGCTGATTTGGTGAAAGGTGTACCGGGGGTTGTGCGGGTAACGGGTAATACAGACAATCAAAAGTTGGATTCGGAATTGTATCGTTCAAATTGGGATCTTTCTGCTCAGCGCGCGGTCTCTGTCGCTCAGGAAATGGAGCAGGTGAAGGGGTTTGATCATCGTCGTCTGCGGGTGGTTGGCTTAGCAGATACGCATCCCTTGAACAATAACCGCACCCCGGAAGAGCGCAAGGAAAACCGGCGGGTTGAGATTTCGATTATGCAAGGTGAGCCACTTTATACTGATCCTGTTAGTAGTGATATTCCGCCACTGAAGTGATCCTCTCGTTTGCTTAACATTCAGCGTCTTTAGGTATAAGGTCAGTGCTTCATCCAGGCTGACCTTGCCTGTCACCATTATCGAGTTAGCGGCAAAATAAAACACGGGCTGAAATTGTGCCTACACTATAGGTAATTGTCCTTGTTCGTCGTTATGGCTATATATCCTTGTTTCGGCAACTGCCTGCTTGCTGTATAATCCGTGCCCTTGATCCTTTTGGTGCGCCTTTTATCCCTTTATCCTTTTGGATATGTTTGGCCCAGTGAAGCGAAGCGTGTTATGAAATTTATCGTTAAACCCCATCCTGAAATTTTTGTAAAAAGTGATTCGGTTAAGAAGCGCTTTATTAAAATTTTGGACTCCAATCTTCGTATTATCCTTCAGCGTTTGTCTGAGTCAGTTGCGGTTATCAACCGTCGTACCTACATTGAAGTATCATCGACAGATGTTAGCCTGCGTGAGCAAATACTGGCAGTATTGACTCAGACGCCAGGCATCCACCATGTCTTGGAAGTTGAGCAAACAGAATTTACTGACCTGCATGATATTTATGAGCAGACGCTACCGCGTGTACGTGATCAGCTAGAAGGTAAAACATTCTGTGTCCGAGCCAAGCGCGTGGGCAAACATGACTTTACCTCTATCGAATTAGAGCGTTACGTTGGTGGTGGTTTGAACCAAGCGGTGGAATCTGCATCGGTTAAACTGAAGAACCCTGATATTACAGTACGTGTTGAAGTGTCTCACCAGCAACTTAACCATGTCCTCGCCCGTCATAAAGGCCTTGGTGGTTTCCCGTTAGGGACACAAGAAGATGTACTGAGTCTGATCTCCGGCGGTTTTGACTCTGGTGTATCGAGCTACCTGCACATCAAACGCGGTAGTAAAGTGCATTATTGCTTCTTTAACCTTGGCGGTCCGGCCCACGAGATCGGTGTTAAGCAAGTGGCCCATTTCTTATGGAAGAAATACGGTTCATCGGCCAAAGTGAAGTTTATCGCCATTGATTTTGATCCTGTTGTTGGTCAAATCCTTGAGAATATCGATGACGGCCAGATGGGCGTTGTGCTGAAGCGGATGTTCATGCGTGCCGCGGGTATGGTGGCGGATAAATTTGGTATTCAAGCTCTCGTGACGGGTGAAGCTCTTGGGCAGGTATCGAGCCAGACGTTGACTAACTTGCGTCAAATTGACGGTGTGACGGAATCATTGATTTTACGTCCGCTGATCAACTGGGACAAAGAAGACATTATCAGCCTTGCGCGTGATATCGGCACTGAAGAATTTGCTAAAACCATGCCAGAGTTCTGTGGTGTGATCTCTAAGAGCCCAACTGTGAAGGCTGTGAAAGCGAAACTTGAAGCTGAAGAAGCAAAGTTTGACTTTTCTATTCTTGAGCGCGTTGTTGCTGAGGCACGTGTGATGGATATTCGAGATATCGAAAAAGAAAGCCAAGAAAAAGCACCTGAAATTGAGTTGGTTGATCATATCGACGCAGGCACTATCGTGTTGGATATTCGTAGTCCGGATGAGGAAGACGAAAACCCACTTGAAATTGATAATGTTGAAGTGAAGCACCTGCCGTTTTATAAACTGGCGACCCAGTTTGGTGATCTGCCGCAGGACAAAACTTACCTGCTGTACTGTGATCGTGGCGTAATGAGTCGTCTGCAGGCACTGTACCTGAAGGAAAATGGCTTCGATAACGTCAAAGTGTATCGTCCGTAAGACGAAATTCGCGTCGCGAGTATCGAGATAAAAAACGAGCGCCTTGGCGCTCGTTTTTTTGTATGGAAAAGGAAATAAGGGGCGAGGAAAAGCGGGAAGAACAGGGACGAGGAAGAGCGGATTAAGAGCGGACCTGTGGCCCTTGGTCTTATGAGAAGCACAATAACAAACACCGTTGTTTTTCGACCATTCTCCAGTTCGGTTCCAGAAGGGCAACTGGATCATAACACTATAAAGCCTCAGGACCTCAGAGCCATAGGACCGCTCTTTCTGCTATTCCGCTTTTAACCCGCTTTTCTCGCTTCTTTATTTCCGCTCTTCCTCGATACTAGTCCCTCGTAAACTCGCCCCTTTGCTGCTGCCCCTGCTTTACTCTTCCCGCATACTGAAATGCATATTAGGCCAGACGACCATCGGCTCTGCGACTTCAGCGGCTTTCTTTTTACCCGCCAAGTGAATAATGATTTCTAAGGCAAATTCTTGAGAAGTACCGGGGCCTTGACTGGTTAACAGATTATTATTGACGTCATAAACAACCCGCTTGTTACGAAAACGAGATTCAGGGATTTGATCATGAAAAGCCGGGTGGGCGGTCATTAGTGCAGAGGGATACATCCCATGGTGCTCCAGCACTACGGCGGGAGCCGCACAGATGGCCGCGACCAGCTTACCGTCATACTTGTGCTGGTTGACAAACTCAATCAGTAACGGACTATCACGGAAGCATTCTGAACCGCCGAGTCCTCCGGGTAAGACCACACAATCAAACGGTTCATCGGCGATATTCACCAGTGCCGTATCGGCAACCAGTTTAATTCCGCGTGATCCCTCGACTATCAATGCACCATCTGATGCTGCACTGGCTGTCGTCACGTCAAATCCGGCACGAAGTAAGATATTGATGGTATTGATCGCTTCCATCTCTTCAGTTCCGGGAGCAATACACACTGCCACCTTGATGGTGGGCTGAGTGGCTTGCTCGGTGGTGATATCATGCGTCATGGTATTGTTGCTCCAATCGTTTAACCTGTTGCCATAGGCGTTGGTTTACCGGGACGGCCAGTTGATGCTCGGCAGCCCGGGTTATGAGATAGCCCGTAATATAGTCGATTTCTGTTGTCCGATGGTGACAAACATCCTGATTCATGGATGAAAAGTTGTCGGCAGTGGCGGCGATGACCTTATCAACTTGCTGGCGTAACTTTTCGTGAGTGGCTGGGTAGCCTTCGGCGTTCATGACCGTCGCCACCTCAAAACAGATTTCGTTTAACGGGTGATGAAATTGGGGGGTGGCCAGTTCACCATTGCGGCACTGGTGTATTGCTGTCAGAGGGTTAATGGCACAGTTAATCGCCAATTTTTGCCACAAGGGGATAAAGATATCTTGATGCCATTGGCAGGGCGGCAAGGCTTGGTTGAGTTCGTCTTGTAGTGATTGATAGTGTGAGCCTTGATCATTCACCGCACCCAGCCAAGTTTGACCAATCCCGGCATGGCAAAGGCGATGAGGCTCAGGGCGAAAAGCCGCTTGTGCAGTGGTAGCATACAATAACGGCTGTTCAGGCAGGAGTGCGATCGCCTGCTGGTGGCTACCCATGCCATTGTGCATAATGATGACGGGAACGCCAGGTGCAAGATATGGTTTGATGGCCAGTAAGGCGTTTTCGACTTGAAAGGCTTTAACCGCGATGATAATGCAGTTGGCGTCTTGGAGCTGTTGGGGTTGATTGGCGCTAAACGTCATGGATTGTTTCAGCGCTGAATGCTTTGAGGTGAACTCAAAAGTAATGTGCGGCGCTTGATTGCGGGTCCAGAAATGAACGGTATGTTTGGCGGCTAGGTGGCATCCCCATAGGCGGCCGATGGCACCAGCACCAACGATCGTTATGTTCACGCGTGGTGATTCCTTGCAAATAAGTGAGGTCTGCGTGAATCATACCACGATGGAGAGCGCGATGGGGGAGGCTCATTGCCTCCCATATGATGATGTGAATTAAAATTTATAGGTTGCCGAGAAGTAGTGACTAATCCCGGTGGATTCAAAGCTACTGCTGTCTCTGATGAGGTAAACATCATTATATAGCTTGAAACCGTAGCCTAACGAATAGCGGTCTGAATGCCAGTAGAAACCATTGAACATCACCCCACCATGATGGGCTTGGGAATTGCCTTTAAAGGTACTGTCTGCACCAAATTGGTAGTCAATGTAGCCCTGATAGGCGATGAAGCTGTCGTTTGCAAAATGGTAGAACGGCTTAAACCAGTTGGTGGAAATCTGGTAGCCATTCCACGCTTTATTGTTAATGTCATATAAGCCATACAGGTTCAGCCCGACCTTTCCAAACCAAGGAACCTGGACATCAGAGCCTAACCCCCAGAATGAATTATTGACCGGCGGAAAGTCACTCTCTTTGTTATAGCCACCATCCCAGTTAAACAGTGTCGCAAAATAGAGTTCCTGTACAGGGCCAAATGAGAGGTCGGTCTTGGTCAGCGCATCCAACGACAGGCGGGGAGCAAATTTCATAAAGATCTTTGCTCGATCATCTTTGTCACTGCCACCATGATTCGTTAAATCGAAGACATCGACATAGCCATAGAGATCGAAGAGGCCGGAACGACCGCCAAACTCCATTTCAAGATAGTCATGTCCTGAATGCGCATCGGGAGATCGAGGCAGTTCCTCCAAGGCGTACATCAGATTGAATTGCAGCCATTTATAATCATTTTTATGGATATCGTCGGAATAGTCGACGGCGAAACAGGTGCCTGAAAAGGCGAAGGTAGAGCCAATACAGAATGTTGTCAGAATCTTCATTATTACGTCTCGCTAACCATTTGCCATTGCTTGTTCTTCTTTCCGAGATCGCCTGAATGTAGCGTAAAAGTAGGGGGAGCATACGTCACTTACCAGAAATGCCTCGGTTTAGAAGCTGTGATTAAAGGGAGAATAAAAAGAACGCCCTTATATACCCAGGTTACTTCAAGGTGCTGGATTCAGAGTGCGCTGGGTATAGTCATAAAGATAGTGGACGATCTTAAGTTTGGAGCTGTGTCTTGTCGGTGCGGCGTAAGGTCAGACTGGTTAATCAGCGAGACAAAGGAAAATACCCATAAAATGAAGCATAAAGGCGTGGCGTCTTGAAAGTGATTTCTATCTTACTATTGAGAGGCGGGGGGGAATTTGTAGAGAACAGAGGGTAAAAAGCACCCTAAGGTGCTTTTTTGCTAAGTATTACTTAGAAGTTGTACTTCAATGTGTAGATCATCGCGTTATCGTGACCTGTCTGGCCTAACTTATTGTACGCGTAACGGTATTGAACGCCTGTCGTTACCGAGTCAGTGATATTCCACCATAGTGCTAGCGCACCGTTAGCGGTTAACTTATCGCTTTCACCTGACAATGCTAGGTATGTATTGTCACGAGCAAATTCAGTTTCGTGCCAGTTAGACACCATGAAACTTTGGCCGAATGCTTTAAAGTTGTACATTGCAGACCAACCCAGCATTCCGCCGTTCAGGCCAGAGAATGAGCCGGTTGCTTCTGGGCCAAATGTTTTCGTGGTGATGGTGTGGTGGAAGCCCACCCATGGGTTAAATGCCCAGTTATCGCCACTGAAGTTGTAAGACAGGCCTGCAACCGTGTTTTGAGCCGTAAAGCTGTTGCTGTTAGTGTTGTATAGCTGGCCGTATACACGCAGTTCTTTTAGACCAGTTTTAGCAGCAATTGAACCTTTGATAGAAGTACGTGCTTCGTCAGCGCCGTTTTCTAGGTTTTCCAGATCTGCGAATCCGTATAATTCACCCCAAGTAAAACCAGCACCACCTTCAAGCTCTAGGTAGCTGAAGTCTTCTTTGCCAGAACGGTTTTCTGTGCCGTTTGACCAGTCTAGGTAGTTTACGCTTACGTTACCAAAACCATACAGATATTCAGCGTGTGCAGGAAGGGCTGCTGTTGCAGAAAGCACACTCAGTGCTACTAGTGATTTGCGCATGGGGAACTCTCGATAATTGTGTTTTATAAGCCGGACTTTTAATGCCCGTGTTCTGTTGGGGGGCGATTCTATGGTTTAAAGTCACAGTTGGGAATGTAACGATTGCGCAATCCTTTGCTAAGTGTGATCTCGATCTTGTGTAATCGATTGCATTTTGATTTCATGGGAATGGATTGTCTGTTTTATGTGCAATGTGTCGTGGGTTTTATGAGCGAAAAATAAGAAAAGGGTCTGAACTGACCCTTTTGTGTGGTTTATTCTGTCTGAGTACGAGACCGCGTCTGGAGTATTGGGGGTATGATTAGAGAATCGGTTGACTTATTTCTTTGTCCGGTTATGGAGTACTAGGCTTGAGGGATTGCTCTTGCCTACTAACCAGATAGATGAGCCCAAGGACGGGAATACCAATCAATGCGGTACTGAAAAAGAAGGCGTTATAGCCGAACAGATCAACGTACAATCCGGAAAATCCCGCAAGAAATTTCGGGAAAAGCAGCATGATGGAACTAAACAGTGCGTATTGCGTTGCAGAAAAGGCAACATTCGTCAGGCTTGACATGAAAGTGATGAAGGCCGCTGTGGCGATCCCTGCGCTGAGGTTATCCAGTGAGATCACAACCGTTAGCATAGGCAGGCTGTTACCGATGTAGGTAAAGAGCATGAATGCCAAATTGGTAAATGCAGACAATATGGCACCCAGCGCCAGAACACGCATGGTCGCATATTTACTGACTAAGATTCCGCCAAGCCCGGCGCCGACTAAGGTCATGATGACACCAAAGATTTTAGAGACAGACGCCACTTCTGTTTTGCTAAAGCCGATATCGACATAGAAGGCGTTGGCCATAACACCCATTACCACATCAGAGATGCGGTAACACCCAATGAGAGCCAGTAGTAAGATGGCTTGTTTACCATAGCGGTCGAAAAAATCTTTAAACGGCATGATTGCCGCAGTATAAAACCAAGCCGAAAGACGGGCCGCGAGTGGAGACAAGCCTTTGTTGAGCAGTTGCTGGCGATAGTCACGCTCGATATGGTCGATAGCAGAGCTATCAATCTGAGGTTCGTGAATACACAGAGCCGTGATTAAGCCGACCAGCATTAGGCTTGCCATGATGAAGTAGGCGAATTGCCAGCCAGCAGGATCATACTCAGTATTTGAGCCAAACCATGCCGCAAAAGCCAGAGCCCCCGCCCCCGCCATGATCATTGCCAGCCGATAACCTGTCATATAAGCGGCGGCGAGTGCGGCTTGTAGCCTTTCGGAGGCCATTTCGATCCGGTAGGCATCAATAACGATATCTTGCGATGCTGATGAAAATGCCACAATCACTGCAAAAACAGCTAATTGGAACAGATCAGCCTGTGGGTTACTGATAGCCATCCCTATGAGGGATGCAATAATAAGTAGTTGGGAAAATACCATCCATCCACGACGACGGCCAAGGAGTGACGATAAAATAGGAACAGGAAAGCGATCGATGAGTGGCGACCAGATCCACTTAAAACCGTAAGCCAGTGCCACCCAACTGAAAAAACCGATGTCGGTACGGCTGACGCCTGCTTCTCGTAGCCAAAAAGAGAGGGTGCCAAAGACCAGAAGCAGGGGGAGACCGGATGAAAAGCCTAGCGCGAGCATAACCAGGACTTTCTTTTCTAAGTAGATTTTCCAGCCCCGAGTGTTGTTTACCAATTGCGCCATATTGCCCTCTGGTGATTCTATCGCGGTATGTGGCGAGCATTATATACTCAAGCGACTGGGGGCTTCAGTAAAAATACCGTTAAAAACCTCCCTGAGAGAGGAAACAGAGTGGACTTACGTGCTAACGCAATGAGAGCGTTTTCCTAGACCCTAGACCCTAGACCCTAGACCCTAGACCCTAGACCCTAGACCCTAGACCCTAGACCCTAGACCTATGGCCGTATCCCTTGCATCTTTTCTTGATGCTCTCCAATTCCCAGCAAATATTGGGCAACAGCGGTAACTTTGAATTGCATAAAGTTATTCCCTAGCAGTTCATGCTCTTCAAGTGATTCCAATAAATGTATCAGATACCAGTATGCTGATTCGTAGCTATCTCGTGGCGGGCCTGATGGGACAGACAGTTTCCACCAATCATAGAGGTGTTCGGTAACGGTGATCTTCATCGAGTCGTAATGGACATCACCGGTAATTGTGCCGAGGGCACTCAGGGCTATCGCTGGGGCGTAGTCGGCAATATGTTGGTTAATGTGAGAGGAGGGTGGTTCGCTGTTAGACGCAATGAGCTTTAGCATATCGGTCACCTGATCATAGGCTAATGATCAGGTGACATTGCCTATGTCTAGTTTTTAATAATTTTCATATCTTTAATAACTATAGGCTGTTGTGGGACATCTTTCATACCCATAGAGCGGATAGTTGTGGTTGGAATCTCAGCCATTTTTTCCAGTACTGAGAAGCCTTTTACCACTTTACCAAACACGGCATAACCCGGGCGGCTTCCTTGTGCGTTGAGGAAGCTGTTATTTTGGTAGTTAATGAAGAACTGGCGGGTTGCTGAATCGGGATCTGACGTTCGAGCAAATGCAACAGTTGCACGGTCATTAGCCAGACCATTTGCTGATTCATTTTTGATTGGTGCATAACTTTGGCGACGTTTAAGATCCTGATCAAATCCCCCGCCTTGAGCCATGAAACCAGGGATCACCCGATGAAAGATGGTGTCATTATAGCTACCATCTTTAACATAGCGCAGAAAGTTTTGGCTGGATATTGGGGCTTTCTCTTCATTGAGCTGGATCACAAAATCACCCAGTGAAGTGGTGACCAACACCTGAGTTGCTGCACTAACAGGGAGTGCAAAGCAGAGTAATAGCGCCAGTAAAAAGCGTGGCATTATAGGTTCTCCTGCATGTAAGTGTTGAGCTCAGTATCGGCGTAGATATCATTTAGCACGGCATTGATCAGGTCGTTCATTGCCAGTTGCATGTCTTCAACCGAAGCACTCATCGCACCGGTACGATCGGATTTACCTGAGTAACGTTTAACAAACTTGCCTTTTGGTGACTCAACCACAAGCTGGAGCTGGAGTTTGCTGATCAGTTCATGGCTCATGATACTGTGTTGAACATTGACCATGGCCTCAAGGATATCAAGGCGAACGGTACCTTTACCGTTTTCTGTGATTCGATAGCCTTGTGAGCTTAGTTGGCGTGACAGTGCATCTTCAAGAGTGACTCGCAGATTTTGCGTCGCATGCAGTGGTTGTACGTTTTGACGGCCACTGTCGACGACCGCAATAAACTGTGCTGTGCGAAGGTCGCGACTGTCGAGTGACAGTGATTGACCGTGTGCGACTGGCTGGCTGGCGATAACTGGCTCTGGTGTGATCGTCAATTGTGGTTCTGATGGTGCTGAACACGCTGTCAGGGCTAGAACAGAAGCAGCAACAAGCATTTTTTTCATGGTGGTGTAATCCTTTAATAGTCAGTGGGCAGCAACTGTTTGTTACTACCCAAAATGGAGCTGATATTTATTGTTTTTTGGATTGATAAATTACAAATTTATTGTTCTTGGCGACAATGTTGACATTATCAAATAAGCGCTTGAGTTTGTCACCATAACCCAGATGACTGTTTCCAATGACGATCAAATGACCTTGAGTTCTTAGTACGTGCTTGGCATCACAGAACATCTGCCAGGCAATGTGGTCAGTGATCGTATTCTGCTGGTGAAACGGAGGGTTACACAGCACCAGATCCGCGCTATGGGCTGGAAAGCCTTCTAGGCAGTTATTGGTTATCGCATGAAGCTGGTCGGGCTGAGTGAGGTTGAGTTGCGCATTGTGCGTGCAAGAGGCGACCGCCATAAAGCTTTCATCAACGCAAAGTACCTTGGCATGTGGATTGAGGCGGGCAGCTTTAATCCCAATAACGCCATTGCCACAGCCAAGATCGACAATATCCTGGAGGTCTGGCTGGCTTGGAATATGTTCAAGTAACAGTCGGGCTCCGATATCTAAGCTTTCGCCAGAAAAGACATTGGCATGATTTGTTAATGTCATATCATGCTCGGGAACAGACCATTGTTGTGCTTCTGGTAGCGGTTTAGCCAATGCCGGATTAGGCTGACTGAAAATAAGGCGGGCTTTTTTTACGGCCAAAGAGGTCTTGGTTTGCCCCAGATATTTCTCAAATAATTTTAAGGTGGAGGAATGAATATCCTTCACTTTCCCTGCGGCAATCATTGTGCAGTCTTCGGGCAGCAAATGGCATAACTGCTGCAGTTGCCATGTGAGTAGTCGATTACTTTTGGGCAGTTTAAGCAATACCAGCTGAGGGTTTTCAGGCAGTGTCGCGAGACAGTCGATGATCTGTACGGCAGGCAGCTGATTGTCATTAAGGTTGGCCAAGCAGGCTTGTTTGGCGATATAGGAGTCGGTAACGTTGGTGACTTTGCCTTTTTGAGCAAACCAACAGCTCAGGGCACCAAAACTATCATTGATGATTAATATTGGGCGTTCTGAGTCAAAGGCTATGTCTGCCTCATTCACATAGTTAATGAGATACTCATCTGCCGCATCCCATGCTTGCAGGGTTTCATTTGTCCTCACCGGGTAGCGCTGGAGGGTTAGCGTACGTTCGTGAAGGGTTAGCTCTGGTTTCATTAATGGGCACTTTACGGTATGTTTACTCACTGGTAGTTATTCTCGCAAAACCAGCCATGACTGCAAACCTATTTTATTCATCGAGTATGCTGAAAAGCGTATCTTGGGACAGTTAGGCATATCTCACACAATAGAGAGGGCACAATGATTAAGGAACGTATAATAGACAAGCTGCACCACGCGTTTTTACCCCTCCATCTTGAGGTTGAGAATGAAAGTTACATGCATAACGTGCCGGCCGGTTCAGAAAGCCACTTTAAGGTTGTGATTGTTTGCGAACAATTTGATGGTATGCGGTTGTTGGCTCGGCATCGAGCGGTTAATGCGGTATTGGCGGATGAGCTGGCCAATAATATTCATGCTTTGGCGATGCATACCTACACTGACAGCGAGTGGCAGAATGTATTGGGGGCCTCTCCGGCCTCTCCAGCGTGCTATGGTGGGTCAAAATTAGGCTAGTTGAGCAGACTCATTATTGAGCTGGAGGAAAAACCGTTATTGATACGGTTTTTTTTGGTCTAAATTTTGAGATTTACAGCATCATTTGTTGAATGTTTTTCGTACTATGGGTGGTCAGGTTGTTAAAGGCGTGATAAGAACGCAGCAATTAGCAAAGTCAGTCTATACTTGGCAAGCTGCTATTTTGTCTTCAGGTTGACAGTGGATAAAGTCCCGAATGTTTGATGCCAACAATATTGCGTGGCGCTGATAAGTCTTAGTCTTATCGACAGTAATAAACTTAGCGATTGGCCAGAATATGCAGAATGGCGCCTGTTACCTGATGGATCCCTCGCGGAATGGGAAGGGATGATCTGGCAAGCGCTGGATCATAAAAAAGCACAGACTCTGTCGTTTGAATGTATCTGCTCATCAGATAGGTCGTTTCTTACAGAGTGCTGATAATGTACAGAACCAATTGATAACGTAGATGAAAAACTTAATTAACATCAAGACAAAATTGAAACAATTCGCAATGGTGATTGTTGTGCATTTGATGCCGTCGCGTGATGATTGTTAATTTTTCACATGCAGGTTGTTATCAGTGAAAAAATAATGCTAAAAAAGAAAATTTTTCACTTTTGAGCGCTGGCTCAAAATAATAGATGAATAAATGTATTGCGTTTAAATAGTTAGCTGATTTTAAGTCTGATTTGCATGGTTTGGCATGGTAAAAACCAGTCATTTAATGCTAAAATTCCGGCCTCAAAATTACTCCAACCAAATAGTGTGAAGAGTAAGTGAATAGGATGTTGCGGTGCTGGTGGCGGATAGAACCGGCTTCGGACGAAGGAAAGTCGTGTCTAATTGCGCAATAGCAAATTTTTTTTCCCGTTAATGTAGTGCAAGTGCGTATGATTACAATAAAAAAGGGTCTGGATATCCCAATTTCAGGGACTCCTACCCAGGCGATAAATGATGGTAAAACCATCACTCGAGTCGCCTTGCTTGGCGAAGAATATGTTGGTATGCGTCCTACAATGCATACTCGCGTAGGGGATGTAGTGAAAAAAGGTCAGGTTCTTTTTGAAGACAAAAAGAATCCAGGCGTTAAATTCACTGCGCCAGCCAGTGGCAAGGTTGCAGAAATCAACCGTGGTGCTAAGCGCGTTCTTCAATCAGTAGTGATTGATATTGAAGGCAACGAGCAAGTTACATTTAACAGCTATGCAGCAGACCAACTCGCTCAACTAGAGCGTTCGGTGATTGTTGAACAGCTTGTTGAGTCTGGTATGTGGACCGCGCTTCGTACGCGCCCTTTCAGCAAGGTGCCTGCCATCGATGCTGAAACTCAGGCTATTTTTGTAACAGCCATTGACACTAACCCTCTAGCTGCTAACCCAGAAGTTGTTATCAACGAGCAAAGTGATGCTTTCGTTGCAGGTCTGACATTACTGTCTCGTCTGACTAACGGTAAAGTACTGGTTTGTAAGTCTGGTGCTAGCCTACCTCGTTCAAATGCCGCAAACATTGAAGAGCACGTATTCAACGGTCCGCACCCAGCAGGCCTTGTAGGTACGCATATTCATACTTTGTTTGGTGCAGATCTGCAGAATGTTGCTTGGCACATCAACTATCAGGACGTGATTGCTTTCGGTAAGCTATTCCTGACGGGTGAACTATTCACTGATCGCGTTGTGGCTCTGGCGGGTCCAGTTGTAAACAACCCTCGTCTAGTGCGTACGCAGATTGGTGCATCTATCGAGCAGCTAGCAGATTCTGAGCTAATGCCTGGTGAGCTACGTATCCTTTCAGGTTCTGTCTTGAATGGTACTAAAGCCGTAGGTCCAGTTGCTTACCTTGGTCGCTACCACCTTCAGGTGTCAGCACTGCGCGAAGGTCGTGAGAAAGAGTTCTTGGGCTGGATTGTTCCAGGTAAAAACAAGTTTTCTGTCACTCGTTCTTTCCTTAGCCAGTTCTTCCCTGGTCAGTTGTTTAACATGACAACAACGACAAATGGTTCTGAACGTGCGATGGTGCCAATCGGTAACTACGAAAGAATTATGCCGCTTGATATCGAGCCGACTCTGCTTCTTCGTGACCTGTGCGCAGGTGATAATGATAGTGCTGCTCAATTGGGTGCACTTGAGCTTGATGAAGAAGATCTAGCGCTATGTACGTTCGTATGTCCAGGTAAGTATGAATTTGGTCCTATGCTACGTCAGTGCCTGGACACAATTGAGAAGGAAGGGTAATTCATGGGTCTCAAGAATTTACTCGAGAAAGTTGAACACCACTTTGAACCAGGTGGTAAGCACGAGAAGTGGTTTGCGCTGTTTGAAGCGTTTGCAACTCTTATGTATACACCGGGTCAGGTGACGCGTTCTGGCTCTCACGTTCGTGATAGCATTGACCTGAAACGTATCATGATCATGGTATGGTTCGCGGTTTTCCCTGCAATGTTCTGGGGTATGTACAACACGGGTCATCAGGCCATTGCTGCACTAAACCACATGTATGTAGGTGAGCAACTAGCTACCATTATTGCAGGCGACTGGCATTACTGGCTAACTCAAATGCTAGGCGGCACCATGTCAGCAGACGCTGGCTGGGGTAGCAAAATGCTACTGGGTGCGACCTATTTCCTTCCTATCTATGCGGTTGTTTTTGCAGTAGGTGGTTTCTGGGAAGTCCTATTCTGTATGGTGCGTAAGCATGAAGTTAACGAAGGTTTCTTTGTTACTTCTATTTTGTTTGCGTTGATCGTACCGCCAACACTACCACTTTGGCAGGCAGCGCTAGGTATCACCTTCGGTGTCGTTGTTGCAAAAGAAATTTTCGGTGGTACTGGTCGTAACTTCCTGAACCCGGCACTTGCAGGCCGTGCATTCCTATTCTTCGCATATCCAGCTCAGATCTCAGGTGATCTAGTTTGGACTGCGGCAGATGGTTTCTCTGGCGCAACGGCACTGAGCCAGTGGGCGCACGGTGGTCAGTCTGCTGTAGTGAATACAGTGAGTGGCAACGCGGTAACGTGGATGGATGCTTTCATCGGTAACATTCCAGGTTCTATCGGCGAAGTGTCTACGCTAGCCATCATCCTGGGTGGTGCGATGCTTGTATTCATGCGTATTGCTTCATGGCGCATCATTGCTGGTACCATGGTGGGTATGGTTGCAACGGCAACACTATTTAACATCATTGGTTCTGATACTAATGCAATGTTTAGCATGCCTTGGCATTGGCACCTAGTTCTAGGTGGCTTCGCATTCGGTATGATGTTCATGGCAACCGACCCAGTGTCTGCATCATTTACTAATAAAGGTAAGTGGTGGTATGGCGCACTTATCGGTGCAATGGCTGTTATGGTACGTGTGATGAACCCTGCGTATCCAGAAGGTATGATGCTAGCAATTCTATTTGCTAACCTATTCGCACCTCTATTTGACAACCTTGTTGTTCAGGGCAATATCAAGCGGAGGCTAGCTCGCCATGTCAAGTAATAACGATAGCATTAAAAAGACGCTAATTGTTGTTGTCGCGCTGAGCCTTGTGTGCTCGATTATCGTATCCGCAGCAGCGGTTGCTTTACGTCCACTTCAGCAGAAAAATGCCGTACTTGATGTGCAGCGTAATATCCTAGCGGTTGCTGGCCTTCTACAAGACGGCACTAATATCCCTGAAGCTTACCAGCAGTTCATTGAACCTAAACTGGTTGACTTAAAAACAGGTGATTTTGTTGCTCAGTCTGAAAAAGGTGTTTCGCCTGCTAACTATAAGCAAAGCGAAGCAGCGAAAGATCCAAGCCAGTCTATTTCTCTATCAGGAGATCAAGACCCAGCGAAGATCATTCGCCGTGCAAACATTGCAACTGTTTATCTTGTGAAAAATGCGAATAATCAAATTGAAAAAGTGATCCTGCCTATCCATGGTAGCGGCCTTTGGTCAATGATGTACGCATTTGTTGCTGTTGAAACCGACGGTAACACCGTAGCGGGTATCACTTACTACCAGCAGGGTGAAACTCCTGGACTTGGTGGCGAGATTGAGAACCCAACATGGCGTGCACAGTTCGTTGGCAAGAAACTGTTCGATGAGAACAACAAGCCAGCTCTTCGTATTGTTAAGGGCGGCGCACCGAAAGGCGATATCTACGGTGTAGATGGCTTGTCTGGTGCAACATTGACAGCGAACGGTGTTCAGCACAGCTTCGACTTCTGGTTGAGTGACATGGGCTTTGGTCCGTTCCTTGCTAAAGTTCGTGGAGGAGAGCTAAACAATGGCTGATACTAAAGAAATGAAAAAGGTCCTGTTTGCGCCGTTTATCGATAATAACCCGATAGCGCTTCAGGTTCTTGGTGTGTGTTCTGCACTGGCAGTAACCACTAAGCTAGAAACAGCTTTCGTAATGACTATAGCGGTAATGTTTGTAACCGCTTTTGCGAACCTGTTTGTTTCTTTAATCCGTAATCACATTCCAAACAGTGTTCGTATCATCGTTCAGATGGCGATTATCGCTTCGTTGGTAATCGTGGTTGACCAGATCCTGAAAGCATATCTGTATGATATTTCTAAACAGCTTTCAGTTTTCGTTGGTCTGATCATCACAAACTGTATCGTAATGGGCCGAGCTGAAGCTTACGCAATGAAATCAGCACCGCTACCATCTTTCCTTGATGGTATCGGTAACGGTTTAGGCTATGGTTTTGTACTGATCACTGTTGGTTTCTTCCGTGAACTATTTGGTACAGGTAAGCTATTCGGTGTAGAAGTGTTGCCGTTAGTGTCTGACGGTGGTTGGTATCAGCCAAACGGTATGATGATTCTAGCACCATCAGCATTCTTCCTGATCGGCTTCATGATCTGGGTAATTCGCACCATCCGTCCAGAACAAATCGAAGCGAAGGAGTAAGGGGAACATGGAACATTATCTAAGCCTTTTTGTTCGTTCGATCTTTATCGAGAACTTGGCACTATCGTTCTTCCTAGGGATGTGTACATTCCTAGCGGTATCGAAAAAAGTGAAAACTTCTTTCGGTCTAGGTGTTGCTGTAACGGTTGTACTTGCAATCTCTGTACCTGCTAACAACCTGATCTACAACTTGCTGTTGAAAGACGGTGCGATTGTTCCGGGTGTTGATCTTAGCTTCCTGAACTTCATCACATTTATCGGTGTGATTGCAGCGCTAGTACAGATCCTGGAAATGGTTCTGGACCGCTTCTTCCCGCCACTGTACAACGCGTTAGGTATTTTCCTGCCATTGATCACAGTTAACTGTGCCATCTTTGGTGGTGTATCTTTCATGGTACAGCGTGATTATAACTTTACTGAATCAGTTGTTTACGGCATTGGTTCAGGTATTGGTTGGACGTTGGCCATCGTTGCACTTGCGGGTATCCGTGAGAAGATGAAGTACTCTGATGTACCTGCAGGCCTACGTGGTCTGGGTATTACATTTATCACCGTTGGTCTAATGGCGTTGGGCTTTATGTCCTTCTCCGGTGTTCAGCTGTAATCAGGATAATAAGGAATAATTAATGGATATTATTCTTGGCGTAGTCATGTTCACCCTGATTATTCTAGCTCTAGTTTTAGTGATCCTATTCGCTAAATCTAAGCTGGTACCATCAGGTGACATTACTATCTCAGTAAATGGCGACCCAGAAAAAGCGATTACAACCGCTGCGGGTAGCAAACTGCTTAATGCACTTTCAGCAAACGGCATCTTCGTTTCGTCTGCTTGCGGTGGCGGTGGTTCATGTGGTCAGTGCCGCGTGAAAGTCAAATCTGGCGGCGGTGATATTCTGCCTACAGAACTTGATCACATCACCAAAGGTGAAGCGCGTGAAGGTGAGCGTCTGGCGTGTCAGGTAAATGTAAAAACTGACATGGACATTGAGCTACCAGAAGAAATCTTCGGTGTTAAGAAGTGGGAATGTACCGTTCTTTCTAACAACAACGAAGCAACCTTCATCAAAGAGCTTGTACTTCAGATCCCTGAAGGTGAAGAAGTACCGTTCCGTGCGGGTGGTTACATTCAGATTGAAGCTGAACCGCATCACATTAAATACGCTGATTTCGATGTTCCTGAAGAATATCGTGGTGACTGGGACAAGTTTAACCTGTTCCGTTACGAGTCAATCGTTAAAGAGCATTCAATCCGTGCTTACTCTATGGCGTCATACCCAGATGAGAAAGGCCTGATTAAGCTTAACGTGCGTATTGCAACGCCGCCGCCGAATAACCCAGATGTGCCACCAGGCGTAATGTCATCTTACATTTGGTCTCTGAAACCAGGTGATAAGTGTACAATTTCTGGTCCATTTGGTGAGTTCTTCGCGAAAGATACTGATAATGAAATGGTATTTATTGGCGGTGGTGCTGGTATGGCGCCAATGCGTTCTCATATCTTTGACCAGCTTCTACGCCTTAAATCTAAGCGTAAGATGACATACTGGTACGGTGCGCGTTCTAAGCGTGAAATGTTCTATATTGAAGATTTCGATACCCTAGCGGCGGACAATGAGAACTTTGAATGGCATGTAGCGCTGTCGGATCCACTTCCAGAAGATAACTGGGATGGTTACACCGGCTTCATTCACAATGTGATTTACGAGAACTACTTACGTGATCACGAAGCACCAGAAGATTGTGAATACTACATGTGTGGTCCACCGATGATGAACGCAGCTGTTATCGGCATGCTGAAAGATCTCGGTGTTGAAGACGAAAACATCCTACTGGATGACTTCGGTGGCTAAGTAGCCATGACCCGTTAAAAATTGGCTGGCTCTGTATAGAGTCAGCCTTTTTTCGTAATAAACGTGGAGTAATTCCACAAATGATATGGGTGTATTGCTGCTCATATCGACGGTATTAAAAGTCTTTCATTTAAGGAGTTGTTAGATGAAGACGTTTCTAAATCGAGCATTGATGATGCTCGTTCTGGCATTTACGCTGTCAGCGTGTAGCGATCAGCGTGAGTTGATCCACCTTAATGGCTCGACCATGGGTACCTATTATTCGATTAAGTTGATTAAGCAGGAAGGCTTACCTTCTGCTGCGGATCTTCAGACAGAAATTGATCGCCGACTAGAGTTGGTAAATGATCAGATGTCGACTTACCGTAAGCATTCCGAGCTCAGCCAATTTAATCAACACCGTTCAAGTGCACCGTTTGAAGTATCCGCGGATACGGCAAAAGTGGTGACTGAAGCACTTCGCATCTCGAAATTAACAGATGGAGCGCTGGACGTTACGGTTGGCCCGATTGTCAACCTGTGGAGTTTCGGCCCTGAAGCGCGCCCAGAGAAAATGCCGACAGATGAGGAGCTGGCCGAGCGGCGTAAAGAAGTGGGTATCGAGCATTTGAGTGTCAACGGTAAGCGCTTAATTAAAGATATTCCGGATCTGTATGTTGACCTGTCTTCTATTGCTAAAGGCTTTGGTGTGGATGTGGTTGCGGACTATTTTGATGAGCTTGGCGTAAAAGACTATCTGGTTGAAATCGGTGGTGAATTGCGTATTAAAGGCAATAATCAGGAAGGCGTGCCTTGGCGTATTGCGATTGAAAAACCAACAGAAGACGGTAGTCGTGCGGTGCAAGAAGTGATTGAACCGGGTAACATGGCTGTGGCAACATCGGGTGATTATCGGAACTATTTTGAAGAAAATGGTGTTCGTTACTCACACCTGATTGATCCTAAACGTGGTATGCCAATTTCCAACCATGTGGTATCCGTGACGGTGTTGCGCCCATCGTGTATGACAGCTGATGCATTAGCGACAGCTTTTTCCGTGATGGGAGAAGAACAAGCACTTGCTTTAGCCAATCAGCAAAATATACCTGTGCTGATGATCGTAAGTACTGATCAGGGCTTTAAGGAATTTGCCTCTGATGCTTTTGTTCCATACATGAAACAGAAATAGAGAATGATTAATGGTTATTTATCTGACAACCTTTGCGGTTTTCTTACTGGTTATTGCGGCAATGGCGGTAGGCTATATTTTCCAGCGTAAAACCGTGAGTGGCAGTTGCGGTGGCCTTGATGGCATCGGTATTGCGAAAGAGTGCGATTGCCCAGAGCCGTGTGATGCCCGTTTGAAGCGTGAAGCACGCGCAGCACGCCAGGCTGAATGGAAAAAGAACCAAATCCTGTAATCCCGCTGTTACTGTGTTAAAAGCCCGGCAGAGTCCGGGCTTTGTTGTCTCTGGTGGTTCTCCCCTTCACAGTTGGTGTCTCTCCCTCTATAATAACTACTGTATAAAAAAACAGCCCCTAGTGATGAACCGTAATGTCTATTTACCCGCTTAGCCCAGTCCATGCCGGGCAGAAAAAAATCATTCATGTTGATATGGATTGTTTTTTTGCGGCGGTAGAAATGCGTGATAACCCCGCATTACGAGATATCCCTATTGCGATTGGTGGCCGCTCAGAGCAGCGCGGCGTTATCAGTACTTGTAATTACTTAGCGCGCAAATATGGCGTACGTTCAGCGATGCCGACCGCGAAAGCCTTACAGCTTTGCCCGCACCTTACGGTTGTTGCTGGTAGGATGGCGGTTTATCGCGAGGTCTCACAGCAAATACGGGCTATCTTCCAACGCTATACCGATAAAATTGAGCCGTTGTCATTGGATGAGGCGTATTTGGATGTCACTGATTGTGAAATGCTGCATGGTTCCGCAACGCTGATTGCTGAAGACATCCGCAGGGCGATCCGTGACGAGCTGAACTTAACAGCATCTGCAGGTATCGCCTCCGTAAAATTCATTGCTAAAATAGCCTCTGATCTGAATAAGCCTGATGGTCAGTATGTGGTGACACCGGATCAAATCCCGGCATTTGTTGATGATCTGAAACTTGAAAAAATTCCCGGCGTGGGAAAAGTGACGATTCAGAAGTTACATGAAAAAGGGCTCTATCTAGGACGGGATGTACAACATTACGATCGCCATCTCTTGTTGCAACAGTTTGGTAAATTTGGTCAGTCACTGTGGTCGCGGGCTCATGGGATTGATGAACGTGAAGTCGTGGTGGAGCGGGAACGGAAATCGGTTGGGGTCGAGCGCACGTTTACAACCAATATCAGTCGCTATGATCAGTGCTGGGATGTGATAGAGCGGCTCTATCCGGAATTAGAAAAACGGCTTAAGCGGGTACGCCCCGAGTTGAACATTGCTAAGCAAGGGGTCAAATTGAAGTTCGCTGACTTTCAACAGACGACAGTGGAGCATACTCAGCCAACGTTGGATAAGCAGCAGTTTATTGGATTACTGCAAGAAGCCCTGACCAGACAGAAAGATCGAGAAATTCGTCTGATTGGTATTAGTGTCGGGCTGGAGTCAGGTACAAAAGCTAAACAGCTTTCTTTTGAGGGGTTTTGATAAGAGCGGAAGAGCAAAAGCGGACCTATGACCCTAAGGTCCTATGGGTAAGAGCAAGATCTAGGAACGGGTTTCTAGGGACGAGTTTCGAGGAAGAGCAGGTTAAGAGCGGAAGGGCAAGAGCCTATGTGTAAGACTAAGGGCGGTTGAGCGGGGTTTAAGGGGCAAGTTTCTAGGAAGAGCGGAATAATAAGGATTGGTATCAGTTAAAATCCCCCCGAAAGGGCAGGGGGATGGCATAGAAAAGACAGGGAGAAGCCTATTTTTTCATGTCTGATTTTATTTAGAAACGGTAACCCAGGCCTAAGGTAAATGTACTTGCATCGTAATGACTGCTAAATGGTACGTATTCATATCCGGCATCAATAACCAAATGATTTGTCACGTTTGCCTGTACACCAAGGCCCGCTGATAACATTGCTTCATCACGTGGTTTGTATGTTTTATTCGTTTTTTTGTTTTCAATTTCAACAAAATAATCAGCATAGCCAACAGTGCTGTAAACGCTGAATATCGGGCTCAGGCGATAAACGGGTCCCAGAGAAAGAGAGCCATACCCGTAAGTGGTCGTTTCTGTTGTTACAAGCGTTCCATTGCCCATATCAGCATAAGACTTGTCATGGCTACGTCCTGTAATTGTCGCTGATGCGATAAAACCTAAACACGCACCACTGTCATAGCGGTATTTAAGGTTCAAACCGTACAGATTTTCAGGCGCGGTATCTAGCTGTGTTTGCGCGACGCCGACAGCCAACGTATGCTCGGCAGCCATTGCCGATGTAGAAAGAGAAACGGCAGTAATAGCGGCAAGAATGATATGTTGTGCTTTTTTCATTATTTTTCTGGTCTAATTACATGAACTTTTAAACGAGGCCACGAATACTCGCACATCAGTACTATTTAGTGCAACTTATTGAATTTATTGATAAGTATTTGTTCTATTAGTGCGAGGTAATTGAACGGTTTGGCTGAAACTTAAACCGCGCTCACAAAAAAGCGAGTTCCAATGGCTTAGAAACTCGCTTTTTATCTTGTTACTCGTCCCTTAAGACTCGTAACTTATATATCGCTCTTCGCGTTTACGCTTTTACCGGAATATTTTTCAGGATCGCGACCATTTGCTCCCAGAACAGGGCAACAGTTTCAATCTGTACTTTCTCATCCGGTGAGTGTGGGAACTTGATGGTTGGGCCGAAAGAGATCATATCCATTTCTGGGTATGGTTCTTTGAACAGGCCACACTCAAGACCCGCGTGGATCACCATGATGTTCGGTACACGACCGTAGATGCCTTCGTACGTCTCACGGAACAAATGCATTACTTCTGAATCAGCATCCGGTTTCCAGCCTGGGTAAGCACCAGCGAATGCGCAGTTAGCGCCAGCTAGTGAAGCCACTGCTTTTAGCATGCCTTCAACATTACTACGACCAGAATCGATCAGTGAACGGATCAGGCACAACACGGTAATTTTGTCCGCTTCAGTGGTGATCACGCCGACGTTCAGTGATGTTTCTACTACACCTTCGATGTCATCACTCATGCGGATCACACCATTCGGGCAAGCGTTAAGCATTGCAATGAAACGCTGCTGATCGGCTTGTGCTAACACACCCGTAGCGGCTTCAACGTGTTCAACAAACACGTTGATATCAGTTTCCACACGGCCAAGTTCTACATTGAGCAACTCTTGATAGTGGGCAAATAGCTCGCTAAGTTTATCCATGTTCGCTGCTGGTAAGGCGACGATGGCATTGGCTTCACGAGGAATAGCATTGCGAAGGCTACCACCAGTGAACGTATTCAAGCGAAGTCCCAGCTCTTCAGCATGGCCAAACAGGAAGCGACCCAGGATCTTGTTTGCATTGCCACGGCCAGTGTGAATATCACAACCAGAGTGGCCGCCTTTTAGGCCTTTAACGACTAGCTTTACGGTTTGGTAGTCAGTAGGTAGCGCCTCGCGGCTAATGTCTAGAGTCAGCGCGCTGTCAACACCGCCCGCACAGCCCATGTAGACCTCACCTTCTTGCTCAGAATCGGTGTTCAGAAGAATATCCCCTTCAAGCCAACCCGCTTGTAGGCCAAAGGCACCCGTCATGCCCGCTTCTTCGTCAATGGTCAGTAGGACTTCTAGTGGGCCATGCTCAATATCTTTTGAAGCCAATACCGCAAGACATGCAGCCATGCCCATTCCGTTATCAGCGCCAAGGGTTGTACCCATTGCTGTCACCCACTCGCCATCTATGTATGGTTTGATTGGGTCTGTCTCGAAATCGTGTTCAGTGTCTTCGTTTTTCTGCGGCACCATATCGATATGCGCTTGTAGTACTACGCCTTTACGGTTTTCCATCCCCGGTGTCGCGGGTTTCTTGATGAATACATTACCCACATCATCACGGCGAACGTCAAGGCCTTCGTTTTGTGCAAAGCTGATGATGTGCTGGGCAAGTAGCTCTTCATGCTTTGATGGATGAGGGATTGAACAGATTTGATCGAAGAATTGCCACACCGGCTGGGGTGACAGTTGACTGATTTCAGACACAGCAGTCTCCTTTATAAACTTTTGGTCTTGTGCGATTTGTTAGCTGAATATTAACGTTGATGCCAATATTTACAGCATTTTTATCTATCGCGATTAACCTCAGGATACCACCGAGCCAGAAACGGTAACAGTGAAATATTATAATCAGCAATGTGAGTTATGCTGATTTCAGTAATCTCGCAACCGTATGGTTTTGGTCGTTAATTGCCTTTATTAGAGTATGAATTGGGATTAATTGCTGAATGGGTATTTGTATATGCTAAGTTGGAATATAAAAGGCCGTCAAGGTGTAATAAAATTACATAAAGTGCTATTTAATGCCAAAATTAACCAATAAATGTGATGTAGTTAAAGAAAATGATTGAAAGTTTATTACGAAAGGGCTATAGTTTAACCATCTTCAGAGTTGAAGATGAATGACATAACAAACGCTCTAGGATGAGCCCGAGATATCGCCTCCAAGGAACCGAGATTAAGTCAGGCCGTCACGGCTGAGCACTATTGTTTATGTGTTTTAATAGCTTAATATTTATGGTGATAAAAATGAAAGTATTTGAATCTGTAGCAAAATTTTGGAATAACCGTTCTGTTTATACTGGTAATTTCCAATACCCGAGTTCATTCGGTTACTAATTTTTGATGCCTTGCTTGGTGCAGTAAATGGACTAGGCAGGGTATGTAAGCAAGATTGTTCATCCCCCTTAATTTGAGAATTCTGATAACCGCATTTCGGTTATAGTCACATTCTTATCGCCACTTCATTTTGGAGTGGCGTTTTTTTTTATCTTTCTATTCCTATTCCTCTTTTCGATGTTGTTCTTGTGGTGCTGTGATATCCCCCGACGATATCGTTCAGTAAGTATTAAATGTTAGGCCTATCGGGCTGATATTAACGTTTGCGTAGCATGTTAGATGTGGCATAAGCCCAAATTAACACCATTGTGATAATCATATAACTTATTGATATATATTGACTTCGAGTGTAACGAATGATTCGCCAGTTGTTTTTTTATCCGATTGTTCCCATTCTTTACTGATAATCACGTTATTTTCTGGAATTTCAGGGGGGGCAAGCATATAATCGGCCCCCGAAAATAGAGCGCGCAATCGTTTTCTATTTTGGTTTTTTCAGTGAGGTGTGGAAGAGGATCATGAGTCTGCTTCGGCACTTTTTGTAAATTACAGTTGCATACCATCTCCAAGGAATCGAGAGCAATGCTTGAGAAACTATTCAAACTCAAAGAGCACGGAACAGATGTACGAACAGAGCTTTTAGCTGGCCTGACGACCTTTTTGACGATGGCTTATATCATCTTTGTTAACCCGACGATGCTGTCGACAACAGGGATGGATCAGGGCGCAGTATTTGTTGCAACCTGTCTGGCTGCCATGGTTGGCTGTTTTATTATGGGTTTTGTGGCTAATTACCCGGTAGCTCAAGCCCCGGGTATGGGTTTGAATGCCTTTTTCACTTATGGCGTTGTCCTTGGTATGGGACACACATGGCAAGTGGCGCTGGCAGCTGTTTTCTTGTCTGGATTGTGTTTTATAGCGCTAAGTGTATTGAAAGTGCGGGAGTGGGTGATTAACGCAATCCCACACTCACTGCGTATCGGTATTTCAGCGGGTATTGGTTTATTCCTCGCGTTTATCGCACTGCAGAGCTCAGGCATTGTGGTTGATAACCCAGCAACACTGGTTCAGGTTGGCGATTTTACTAGCCTTCCTACTGCGTTGGCAGCACTGGGGTTCTTTTTGACGATTGCATTGGTCCACCGTGGTTATAAAGCCGCAGTACTGATTGCCATTCTGGTTATCACGGCACTTGGGATTCTGTTTGGTGATGTACAGTACAATGGTATTATGTCGATGCCACCGAGTATTGCGCCAACATTTATGCAGATGGATTTATCTGGCGCAATGGAAGTGAGTATGATTTCTATTGTGTTCGCTTTTTTGTTTGTCGATTTATTTGATACGGCGGGTACATTAGTCGGCGTTGCGACTAAAGCGGATTTACTGGATAAAGACGGTAAGCTGCCACGTCTGAATCGTGCACTTTTAGCTGATAGTACGGCAACCTCGGTGGGGGCAGTATTGGGTACATCAAATACCACCTCATTTGTTGAAAGTGTGTCAGGGGTTGCCGTTGGCGGTCGAACTGGCCTGACTGCCGTGACCGTTGGTGTTCTTTTCTTACTGGCGCTATTTTTTGCTCCGCTAGCCGGCATGGTACCTGCATATGCAACCGCTGGCGCGTTATTTTATGTGGCCATCCTGATGATGTCGGGTTTGGTGAGCATTGACTGGCGCGACTTAACAGAAGCAGCACCCGTAGTTGTAGTTTGCCTGCTGATGCCGTTAACATATTCGATTGCTGAGGGTATTGGCCTTGGCTTTATTACCTATGCTGCTGTCAAAGTGATGAGTGGTAAAGGACGCGATATAAATATCAGTGTATGGGTTATTGCGACGCTATTTCTTGCTAAAATAATCTTTCTATAACAGTTTATAAATACACCCAGCGGTATAGCCGCTGATTCAGAGGTTCATCGTATATGAGTAATAAGTTCATCATCACATGGGATAACATGCAAATGTATACCCGCCAGCTTGCAGAAAAGCTGCTTCCAGCTGAACAATGGACAGGCATCATTGCTGTTAGTCGTGGTGGTCTAGTCCCTGCTGCGATTCTGGCTCGTGAACTTGGTATTCGTCACATTGATACGGTTTGTATCTCTAGTTATGACCATGATCACCAGCGTGAAATGAAAGTGCTGAAGCAAGCTGACGGCGACGGTGAAGGATTCATTGTTGTTGATGATCTGGTTGATACTGGCGGAACTGCAGAGTTGATCCGTAAAATGTATCCAAAAGCAAAATTTGTCACTGTGTGTGCTAAGCCTGCAGGTAAGCATTTGGTTGATGACTATGTTGTTGATATCCCTCAGGATACATGGATTGAGCAGCCGTGGGATATGGCTATTACATACGTTGATCCAATCGCGAAACAATAAGTATTGCGAGAGTGCACGATAAATGAAAGGAGCCTTTGGGCTCCTTTTTTTGTTTGCCCAGCGAAGCTGGCAAACCCGTCAGGTTGCAAGAAACCTGAATCACCCCGACTGAGGGGAAGATAATCCGAATCGCAAGGGCGTTGCTGGCCAACGGCAGGGTCTGAAGGAAGCGATAGGAAGTTAACAGTACACAACGAAAGTGAACCTGATTCGGCAGTCTAGGTGGGTAAGCGTGCAAAATAACGCAAAGCCCCATACTCAGTCAGACCTATGCGTCTGAAGGAAGCGATAGGAAGTTAACAGTACACAACGAAAGTGAACCTGATTCGGCAGTCTAGGTGGGTAAGCGTGCAAAATAACGCAAAGCCCCATACTCAGTCAGACCTATGC